>SLMY01000161.1 GCA_007133255.1 Clostridiales bacterium | reverse complement strand
TGAGTCTGTACAGTATTTTCAGCGTCTGATCCGCCGTAAAGGCGTGATCGCCGCGCTAGAGGATGCAGGTATTGAAGAAGGTGATCAGGTTGTGATGTACGACCTTTCATTTGATTTTATAAAGTGAGGATACTATGTTAACAAGTAAACAAAGAGCCTGGCTCAGATCTCAGGCGAACCAGATGCCAAGCCGGTTTCAGGTTGGTAAGAACGAATTGTCGGAAAATCTGGCAGAAGGTCTGGATGAGATGCTGACAACACATGAACTGTTAAAAGTCTCTCTTCAGAAATCTGTTGACGGACATGTAACGGATATCGCCCATCAGCTGGCCGAAACGACAGGAGCACAAGTTGTTCAGATTATCGGGCGCAAATTTGTTTTATATCGCTACTCAGAAAAACTGGCGAAAAAGGGACAATCACTTCAGCTGCCTTAATCCAATCTGAGTGTTACTGCCGGCCGAATCCATTAAATTCAAGTTATGCTGCGTAACAAAATTCTTCCAGATAATGACTTTATCTGATTAGATCTGGTCAATACATGGGAATAAGGTTATAATATACGCGATACCTTATGTATCTAAAAAGCATCTGAAAGTGAGGCAATTTCATGAAAAAGTATGTATGCAATCTTTGCGGTTATGTTTATGATCCGCTGTCAGGCGACCCGGACTCTGGTGTAGCTCCCGGTACAGCGTTTGAAGATCTGCCAGATGACTGGGTTTGTCCGTTATGCGGTGCCAGCAAAGAAGATTTCAGCGAAGCATGATTATTTTACTGCATGTCTTTCGCTGATAACAGATATCCAGTTTACTGGAGATGAACATCAAAAGACCTGGTTATCTGGTGACGCTGGATTGCCAGGTTTATTATTTTAAGGAGAGATCGAAATGCCCGTAATGAATATATGTGAGAACGTTTTGCAGGTTGGCGCCAATGATCCTGATCGCGTTTTATTTGACAGCCTGATGCCAACACCTCATGGTACAACCTATAACGCTTACCTCGTGATCGGAAAAGAGAAAACCGCCCTGATTGACGCGGTTGATCCGGCTAAAAAGAGTACACTGCTCAGAAACTTAAAGGAAACAGGCATTAAAAAAATTGATTATCTGATCAATCTGCATACTGAGCAGGATCATTCAGGCAGTAATCCTGATGTGCTGCGCAGATTTCCGATGGCGCAGATCGTCGGCAGCGCGAAAATACAGGAGATGCTGCACACCCATCTTCATATTGAACCAGAGAAAGTAAAAGTAGTTGAAGAAGGTGATTCTCTGGATCTGGGCGGCAGAACCCTGAAGTTCACTATGATTCCTTTCGCGCACTGGCCTGATAATATGATGGTTCATCTTGTGGAAGAGAATATTCTTTTCTCGAGTGATCTGTTCGGTTCTCATTTTTCAACCGATAAAGCGTTTTCAACTGCCAGTTCTGAACAGCGCTATACGGCTAAAACGTATTATGCTGAGATCATGATGCCGTTCAGCCAGAAAATCGCGAGCTACACTAAACGTGTTCGTGAGATGGGTCCGCGCATGATCGCGCCGGCCCATGGTCCTGTCTGGTACGATCCTGACATGATTCTTCGCCGTTATGAACGCTGGACCAGCAAGGGCGTCAAGAAAATGGTGACAATCCCTTACATCAGCATGCATGACAGCACACGCGTGATGGTCGAACGCCTGGCAATCAAACTGTCCCAGAAAGGTCTGTCGATTATTTGTCGTGACCTGGGTCATGAACTTGACAGCCTGACAGTTGAAACCGGTCATTTTATAACTGATCTGGTAGACGCGGCAGCCATGGTTTTCGCCACACCAACAGTTTTAACCGGGCCTCATCCTAATATCGCCTACGCGGCCATGATCGCCAACGCGATCCGGCCGCAGACACGTTTCATGGGTGTGGTTGGATCTTACGGCTGGTCTTCTCAGGCTGTTAAGACACTTGATCTTTTAACACCCAATCTGAAAGCGCAGCGTCTTGAGCCTGTCCAGGCAAAGGGACTGCCGACTGAAGATGATCTGAAGCGCCTGGATGTTTTCGCAGATGATCTGGCTGATAAAATTATCCGGCTTCCTGATCTGATTTCATAAGCCGCTGGATGACGCGGCATATCGGATCATACACATAACCCGTAAGACTTAAGGTTATCGTATGACAGGCTTTAATAGACTGATTAATCCGATTCTTTGAAAAGACTTTGCTGGCGATGATCCGGTTTCAGCTCATGATCTGGAACCGGATTTTCCTGATGATCGATTTCTTCTTCAAGATCAAGACTTGAACCGGGTTCCTGCTGGTGAGGCTGCAAGACAGTCTCGCCAGTCAGAACGGATAAAAGCCCCAGATAAACTGTCTGCGGACTGCGCTTCCAGCGTTCACACACCTGCTTCGCCATCGTTTTTTCCGGTATAGTCAGTTTAAGTGAGACAAGATCCTTGATGCCGTCACTTTGTTTGAGAAAGACCTGGTAATTACCATTAGCGTCAGGCTGGTAATCAGCCGTCAGCGTTCCTTTCAGGCGTATGTCCTTCTGCCATCCCGAACAGGCCTGCGCCAGATAGGAACGAATCGGAAGCGGAATCCGGGCTTCAAGTGTTTTCAGAACCGTTCTGCCTTTATCCGTAAGATCGCAGCGGGTAACCGGTCTTCCAACCGCGTCGACCTTCGGTTCATTTTTTCTGACTGCCTCACTGATCATGCGATCACGGCACAGTTCTTCATAGGCTGTGACAAAATCAAAATAATCCAGATACAACGTTTCAAGCGAAAGTGTTGTCAGCTGATTCAACGTTATATCGCGGATACGATCCGCTATCAATAAAATGATCAGCTTATTTGTTGCCAATTCTGCTGTTTCCAAACAACCACATCCTGTTCATCATGCATCACTCATAAGGACATCAGTCTCTATGAACGATTTAATAGTCTTTGGAAGACTTATAGAAATACGCCAAGAGGTTCGCAGGTTCTGAAGCTGTATTCAGGACCTGCTATCAGTATACGGTTTGTGCCGCGATTTGAAAAGCCTTGACATCTGTCTTTTGATTCGTTATGTTCATCCTGAACCGACGCTGAAAAAGATCATTCGCAGCAAGGAGGCAACATGGCTTTTTACGATTCGATCGCAGCCCATTACCATGACATTTTTCCCGCCCGGGCACCTGCTGTCAAGCGGCTGCGGGCACTGGCCGGAACATATCCTGCCAATATCCTGGATATCGCCTGTGGTACAGGTGAGTACGCGGCTGCTCTGGCTGATGCGGGACACATTGTGTATGCTTGTGACCTGGACGATGAAATGGTCAGGCGAGCCGCGCGAAAATCATTTGTAAAGGCATTCCGTGCTGATATGACTCAGCTTAGATCAGGTTTAGTCAACACGAGTCTGGCTTTTGACCTCGTTTACTGTATCGGTAATTCAATTGTGCACCTTCCGGATGAGTCAGCTGTCAGCCAGGCTCTTCACGAAATGTACGCTGTTATGGCTTCCGGCGGCAGGCTGCTGCTTCAGATGATCAATTATGACCGCGTGCTTGATACACAGTCTTATAGCTTGCCGACGATTAAGAATGAGCAGGAAGGATTGACCTTCAGCCGGCGTTATGAACAGCGGGAAGACAGACGGCTTGATTTTATCACACAGTTAACGGTAGCTGGTGAAAACGATGGTAAAGCGCTGGAGAACCGTGTGCCGCTGCTGCCGCTTCGTTCAGCCGCTCTTAAGGAACTGACAGGCATGGCCGGCTTTAATAAAATCAGCTTGTCAGGCAATTTCAATCTGGATCCTTTTGACCCGCTTCAGTCAGAACCGCTGCTTCTGACAGCTGAGAAATAAACGGATCCCCGATTTGTCTTACGGAAAGGCTGGTATCGGTCAGCCTGGCTGAGGTTGCGTCAGGTGGCTGGTTCATTCCCGGTCACAGGATCACGTGCCTGGGTTATGGAATCTTCAATGAACTGGTTACTGTAAAGGTTATAATACCTGCCGCGGCGACGCATCAGCTGCTGATGGGTGCCATCTTCAACAATCTTGCCATCTTCAATGAGTAAAATGCGGTCTGCCTGGCGAATCGTTGAAAGACGATGGGCGATGATGAACGACGTGCGGCCTTGCAGCACAGTCTGAATCGCTTTTTGAATCAGCTGCTCTGTTTCTGTATCGACTGATGATGTCGCTTCGTCAAGAACAAAAAGCTGCGGATCAGCCAGAACAGCTCTGGCGAATGATATCAGCTGCTTCTCCCCGGTTGAGAGACGATTGCCGCCTTCTCCGACTTCTGTATCGTACCCCTTTTCCATCCGATTGATAAAATCATGGGCATGTACCAGTCTGGCTGCCTGCTCTATTTCGTCTTGTGTTGCCGAAAGTCTGCCATAGCGGATGTTTTCAGCGATGGTACCACTAAAAAGATGAGGTGTCTGCAGGACATAACCCAGATGTGTATAGAGCCAGAGCAAAGGCCTTTCTGTGTAGTCAGTCCCGTCAATTAAAATTCTGCCGCTGGTCGGTTCATAAAAACGGCAGGCAAGATTTACAATAGTGCTTTTGCCCGATCCGGTATCACCTACCAGAGCGATCACCTGACCGGCCTTGACATCAAGATTAAAATGCTCAAGGATCATTTCGTGATTACCATAATGAAATGAGACATCTTCAAAGGTGACATGGCCGTTAAAAGGCGGCCACTTGTCCTTCCCAAGTCCGTCATTTAAGCCATAACGCTCAATAACCGGGGGACTGTCTATGATGTCTGATTCTTCAGCGAGCAAAGCCATCACGCGCTCTGCTGAGGCCTGGGCTGACTGCAGATCGGCCATAACCCTTGAGACATGCCGGATTGGATCCCAGATTCGTGTGATATAGATAATAAACGCGTAGAGCGTTCCTGTCATTAAAGTACCGCCAATCACCCAGTTACTGCCGAATGTCAAAACCAGGGCTGTGCCAAGCGCGCCTAAAAGCGAAACAATCGGAATAAACAGTGATGAAAGAACACCTGCATGGACTGAATCTTTATAAAGCTTATCGGAAATATCAGAAAACTCACGGCTGTTTTCTTCTTCTCTCCTGAGGGTCTTACTCGTTTTAGCGCCCATAATACCTTCATTAAACGCTCCTGTCACCCGAGAGTTGACACGCCGTATCAGGCGATGAACCGTTAACAGTCTTTTTTGAAAAAACCAGGCGATGACAGCCAGTAACGGTATAACAGCCAGAGTAATCAGAGCCAGCCTGTAATCGAGCACAAACATCGCGCCAACAATAAAGACAATCGTGGCAAATCCCCAGGCAATATCAACAATGCCCCAGGCGATCACTTCGCTGAGTCTATTTGTGTCAGCTATCATGCGAGCCATAATCCAGCCTACGGGAGTTTTGTCGAAATAGGCAAAGGACAAAGCCTGCAGCCGGTCAAAACCTGCCTGGCGAATCTCATAACTGAGACCTATCTCGATACGTCCGGCATAATAAAGAAAAAACCTGACAATGACAGCCTGAATCAGCACGGCTATCGCGAAGACAGCCGCGTAAAGACCCAGTCCGTCAGCTGACTGGTTTTCGATAAAGTGGTCGATAGCGAATTTAGTCAGCAGAGGCGGCAGATTCTCAAATACAGCCAGACTGATAAGAATACCGGCCAGCAGCAAGAATTCTTTTTTGAACATGCTGGCGAAAGTGAAAAATCGGCGCCAAACAGTGATATCGATTGTTTTGGTGAAAACTTGTTCTTCAGGCCGGCTCATAACGGCTCCTCCTCATGGTTGTCAGCTGTGTGTCCTGTAGTCTGAGGCATCTCCTCTTCGAGAAGCGCGCTCTGGATCTCATATACGCGTTTATAAAGACCAGGCTGCCTGATGAGCTGATTATGTGTTCCTTCTTGTACCATCTGGCCATCTTCCAGAACAAAAATCCGATCTGCCCCGGCCAGTGTTGAGATGCGGTGTGATACCAGCAGTGTTGTTGCCTTATCACGCCGCTTCTTAAGTTCGTAACGTATCTGCAGATCGGTTTCAGTATCAACCGCGCTCATGGAGTCATCAAAGATAACGATCGGGCAGGCGCGAATCAATGTTCTGGCAATAGTCAGGCGTTGTTTTTGACCGCCAGACAAGGTGACGCCCCGTTCACCAACCAGCGTCTCATATTTTTTCTCAAATCCCATAACATCTTCATGCAGCGCCGCTGTCCTCGACGCGCTGATCACCCGTTCTTCGTCCGCGTCCGGTATAGGAAGCCGGATATTGTCGTAGATCGATCGTGAGAAGACAAATGGCTCCTGAAGGATCAGTCCGATCTGGCGGCGTACGCAGCTGCGCCTGATCTGGCTTAATGGTGTTTCATCCAGCAGAATCCGGCCTGAATCCGGCTCGTACAGGCGCTGCAGCAGATAAAGCAGACTTGATTTACCCGATCCGGTTGGTCCGAGAATACCAATAGTCTCACCTGCTTTAATATTAAAGCTGATATCCTGCAGGACAGGCCTTTCAGTTTTTTCATATGAAAAAGTAATGTGTTCGAAGGTAATGGCACCCTTAAGGCTGATATCAGCCAGATGTTCATCAGAAGGTTCGGGCTCCTCAACTAGAATTTCCTGCAGACGATGATAGGAAACATGCATACGCCCCGCGTCAGCGATGATCCGTGCCAGTGAACGCAGCGGGAAAAGCAGCATTTCTGTGTAGGATATGAAGATCACCAGCTGGCCGAGCGTTATATGTCCGTTGATGACAAAAAGCGTACCCACAACCGTGACCGCGACAATCTGCAGAAAGCAGATGAAATCTGAGAACATCCAGAAATTCGCGATAATATTAAAGGTTTTCCAGCCATGTTTGCGAAGGTCATTGTTCTGATTATAAAATTTCTTATTTTCGAATGCCTGCCTGGCAAAGGCTTTAACAACACGGATGCCGGTGAGATATTCCTGAAGAATAGTTGAAATCGCGCCTTCCGCTTCATCCCATTTCTGAAACGCGTCCCGCTCTTTCTTAAAATAGATCGCTGCCGATATAAAGACGATAGGCGTGACTGTCAGACCGATTAAGGCCATTCTTGTGTCTACCTGGAACATAACCGCGACAGCGATCAGAATCAGCGTCATCGAGCGGACAATCTCAAGCAGCTGATTATTGAAGAACCGCTTAACTGTGTCAACATCCGACGTACAGCGTTGAATCAGATCACCTGTCTCAGCTCGGGCGTGATATGAAAAAGGCAGTGCCTGCAAATGGTCAAACAGACTCTGGCGCATCTGGCGAGCACCGCTTTCAGCGAACATAGCACTCCATTTTCCACGGAAAAAAGTGAAAACACCATCCAGAACCGTGATCATTAAGATCAGCAGCCCCGGCAGCCAGATATTTCTCAAAAACCAGGGGCGCCCGCCCAGATCATAAAAGCGCCGCGTCAGCCACGAAGGCAAATCAGGCGGCAATGTATCAATGACTGAATCAACAACAAAACTGAAAATGAGCGGCAGCAGCAGAGCGAACAAAGCCGACCCGATTGTCAGGATCATAGCCATAGCGAATCGCGTCAGCTGACCACGATGAAAAACTAGAAGATTAAGCCACCAGCTGCGCTGGCTTGTTATTTGCCGCATCACACTTCTCCATTAAACAAGATAATATCTGGCCACGGCTTGTCTTAAAGCCTGAAACTGGCAGATGTGCCTTTCATTGATCGGTTAAGACCTAAAGATCATTCTACGACAGGACGCAAAGATAATAAAGGGTAAATTACCAATTTGATGATTAAAGGGTGAAAATCGAATCTATACATGCTAGAATATAGGCTTGGAACAAGCTCTTGTATTTGACTTAACCAGGCAGACTGGCAGGCAATTTGTCTGGACAGGTGTAAGGCAGCAGCTGTCTGACTGGATCCGGTGTTATACGCTTATGCGGCTGCCTTCACGCTGGTTGAGAGAATCTCAACCTGGTAAGCGAAATGAGGGCTGTTCACAAAAAGACAAGATCATAATGGAAGTAGGTACAAAGGATGAGCACTATTTTTGTTTCAGGCGGAGCAGGCTATATCGGCAGTCATACTTGCGTGGAGTTACTCAATGAAGGGCACAGCCTGGTTGTCGCGGATAATCTGGAAAACAGCTATGAAGAAGCTGTCAGCAGGGTGAAAGAAATCAGCGGCCGTGATTTTGATTTTTATCAGGTTGATGTCAGTGAAAAGCGGGCAGTTGAACAGATTTTTAGCCGTCATAAAATAGACGCTGTGATTCATTTTGCCGGTCTGAAAGCAGTCGGTGAGTCAGTTGAGAAACCCCTGAGCTATTATAGAAACAACCTGGACAGCACACTGACATTATGTGAAGTGATGCAGGCTCACAAGGTGAGCAAATTTGTTTTCAGCTCTTCAGCGACTGTTTACGGTATGCCTGAAACAGTGCCGATCACTGAAGATTTTCCTCTGTCATGTACAAATCCGTACGGCTGGTCGAAGTTCATGAATGAGCAGATTCTGCGTGATCTTTATGTCGCTGATCCGGAATGGTCCAT
>SLMY01000065.1 GCA_007133255.1 Clostridiales bacterium | reverse complement strand
TGCTCTGGACTCTGCTAGGTGAGATTATGCGAGCGCGCGGTGAGTTTGATGAAGCGGGAAGATGTATCCAGCGGGGTCTTTTAATCAGTGAGGCAGAAAAACCTTCTTTAGCATGGAACCTGTTGTTCAGGATCAGATTGGCTTTATCTGAGCAAAAATACCAGGAAGGGCTGACGTTCGCGGAAAGAATAAGGTCGCTTGATGAACAGGCAGGGCTGCCGCGATTTATTTTGCTGCCTGCTGCCGCTTTGCGCGTTCGTCTGTATTTAGCGATGGATCTTATGGATCAGGCCAGCCAAATACTGGAAAACACAACTCTTTCGGTCACAAAAGAGCCGGAGCCGGGACAGACGCATCTATATTTCGCTTCTATACATCTCTTTTTGATGGAGACGAAAGACAGAGAAAAAGCAGATAAGCAACTGGCAGAAACGCAGGAACAGATTATAGCTATCCTGGCATCGCTCATTGAGTCGCTGACTGAAGAAGACTACCTTGAGCTGATCATTGAAGGATTATTACTGCAGGCAAGGCTGGCCATGCGCTGCGGCAGGAAAAGAGCGGCACCTTTGCTGCTGGAAAAGGCTGTTAATCAGGCAGTCTTTGCGCATCGAGTTCAGATTGTTATCGATAACAGTGTTGAAGACACGGATCTGGCTGCACTGTATAAACAAGTACTATCTGACCTGAAAGTGACCTCGCAAAATGAGAAAGAAAATCTGCTGATATTGAAACAGTCTTTGTTTCCTGAATCACGAATAAATGAAAAAACCGACTCGATCAGCGAAGGTGTCTCACAGAGCGCGGCTGACAGTCTGACGCTTATTGAACCTTTGTCAGATCGCGAACAGGAAGTGCTTCACTTAATCAGCCAGGGAATGACGAATAAAGCGATTTCCGAAAGATTATATTTGTCGCCTGGAACCATTAAATGGTACACAAGCCAGCTTTACAGTAAGCTGGGTGTCAGCAGCCGAACTGAAGCCGCGCTGCTGGCCCGCCAGCTGGATCTGTGATAAGCAGCAGGGAAAGGAGCAACCGTTGACAGGACAACTTCTGAAGATAAAAACCATCGTCCCGCCGCTTGATAAAAGCATTGTCCCGCGAAAGAATATCATTGAACGCCTGGACGCGGATCTATGTGTAGGCCTGGATTTTAGCCGTCAGCTCACTTTGCTTTCCGCGCCAGCCGGCTACGGAAAAACAACACTAGTCCGTGAATGGCTTGAGAATAAAAACATGCATTGTGCCTGGGTTTCAATCGATGAAGCTGACAATGATGTAACGCGCTTCTGGATGTATATCATTACAGCTTTACAGGCAGATGATGGCGCGATTGGAAAAGGGGCGCTTGCTTTACTACAGTCATCTGGTAATGATGTGTCCAGCCAGCAAAGCAGTCCAGACTTTTTGATTCCGCTGCTGAATGAGATGTTTTTACTTGAAAAACAGATCATCCTTGTTCTGGATGATTATCACCTGATCCATAACAGCGACCTTCACAAACATATGATTTTCTTTATTGAGAATATGCCGCCCAAGGTTCATCTTGCCATTACAACGCGTTCAGACCCACCCTGGCCGCTTTCTAAATGGCGTGCCAGAAACGCCATGCTGGATATCCGTCTCAATACGTTATCTTTCACAGAAACTGAAACCGATGTCCTGTTCGCGAAATGTGAAGGTTTACGTTTGAATGACAGACAAAGAAAAGCCTTATTTGCTAAAACTGAAGGCTGGATTGCCGGGCTGAAGCTGGCCGCGCTGTCTCTTGCCGCGACGCAGGACCAGGACACGTTTATCGAGCAGTTTACAGGCAGCAACCGGCATATCCTTCATTTTCTGATTGAAGAGGTTTTCTCCAGGCAAACCGGAACTGTACAGGCGTTTCTTTTAAAAACGAGTATTTTAACACGCTTTTGCGCTGATCTTTGCGACGCGGTTACCCGGCAGCAGGGTAGTGCCGCCATGATCACCCAGCTTGAAACAATCAACCTGTTTGTTATCCCTCTTGATGATCAGGGGATCTGGTACCGTTACCACCCTTTGTTTGCTGATGTGCTCGCCATTAAGCTAAAAAGCCAGCAGCCAGATCAAGTCGCGTCGCTGTATAACCGTGCCGGCCAGTGGTTTCTGGAACATGGAGAACCGGGAGAAGCGGCTCGGCAGATGATCTCAGGTAAGCTGACAGACCAGGCGGGTCAGATTATCCATGACAATTATGATGAAATTCTTAAGTCGGAAGGTCCGTCCCTTCTATATGTCATTCTGCATCATTTCCCGGATTCGCTTAAAATGAAGTATCCGCGGCTGATGGCGCATATGACCTTGTATATCCTGATTCACCAGGGACAGGCAGAAGCGAAGCGGTATTTGGACTTGGCTGACACACTCACTTACCCGGAGCAGCAGGAACAAAAAGAATACGAAGGGATGTTATTCGCGACAAAAGCTTATTACGCTATTTTTATCAATGAGTTCGAGCTGGCGGAGAAATATGCCAGGACTGCGCTATCTTTGCTTTCGGCGGAAAATCATTACTGGCGGATGAATACAGCGATTTATCTAGGTGACGCCAAGCTGTTTTCGGGACAGGCAAAGCAGGCGCTCGACTATTACCAGCAGGCTCAGGTCAGCAGCCGTAAAACCGGAAATCTGGTTTTGCAGATGAACACAGGCTTCAAGACAGCTTACAGCCTATATAAGACAGGACGGCTGAAAGAAGCCGAGGCACTGGTTCACAGGCTGCTCAGTGAAGCGAAAGCTGCGGGCTTATCAAGCATACCACGCGCCGGATTACTCTGGACTTTATATGGTGAGCTGCTGCGAGAAAAAGGCAAGCTAGATGAAGCCGGGCCGGCAGTAGAGCGGGGCATTTTGTTCAGCGAACCAGAAAAACCATGCCTTGGCTGGAATTATCTTTTCGAAGCAGATCTGTTTTATTCTCAGAAACAGTATGAAGCCGCGCTGCGGACTTTGAAGGAAATAGAGCTGCTTCACCTGGAGGTAAGGCTTCCTTCATTCATCACCTTTCCCGCCGCGGTCCGTAAAGCACGTGTGATGATGGCGGAAGGCCAGCTTTCTGCCGCGAGAGACTGTCTGTCAGAAGCCGGACTGTCGGAAACCGGATTAGTGACCCCAGGTCATGAAGAAGGTTATCTGGTCCTGGCGCAGATCATGATGGCAGAAGAAAGCCGCCAGCCCCCTCTGATCAGCCAGATACTGGCAAAAGTCAGTGAACAGGTAGAGGTAGGTGACTGCAAAGGGCTTTTATTAGAGGCAAAGCTGCTGGCGGCTCAGTTAGCCATGATAGAAAACCAGACGAAGAGGGCAAAACATTTGCTGACTGAAGCACTGGAAATGGGTTCAGGATTGGGTTATTACCAGATTTTCAGCGACAGAAAAGATCAACTGATCTCAATCATTGACAAGCTGCCTGCTGCCAGATCAAACATATTTGAAGGCAGGCATCTTTCAGATCGGCTTGTGAAGCTCCTGCTTGGCAGTGAGCTCAGGCAGAAACAGGAAGAAACGATCAGCTATACCGTTGAAGCAGCCGTTTTAGCAGATGCAGGCGCTATAGAGGAACTGGTTGAGAAGCTAAGCGCCAGAGAACTGGAGATTTTAGCCTTGATCAGCCAGGGGCTGTCAAACCAGGATATTGCTGAAAAACTATTTCTGACGCTGGGGACTGTTAAGTGGCATACGAGTAATATTTACGGCAAACTGGGTGTCCGGGGAAGAACACAAGCTGTTGCCCGGGCCAGGCAGGCAAAGTTGATCAATTGACTGGATCAAGCAGCCGGCTGAACGCCCGGCCCATGATGATATCAATCTCATCATCAGTAAAGGTAATCCCTTCAGGCCAGTTCTGAGGATCGCGAAACGCGCCAACCCAGTTTTTCAAAGGACAGACAACATTCAGATAAGGGCCGTCTGAACCAAAGAGAATACGCCAGGGGCCAATGGTATCGAGCACTTGTCTCAGCACTCGGTAAAAATGATCTGGATATCTTAGAAAAGACTGCTGCCAGCCGGAAAAATCAACCAGGCAGTTCGCCTTCATATTGCAGACCATCAGCGCTTCTTCCCACCAGTTATAACCACAGTGGGCCATAATAATGCTAAGCTCAGGAAAAGCCGCGGCGACATCATCAACATAGGCAGGCCGCCCAAAGCGAGACTTCATGGGCGCCGGCTGGCCGCCGGTATGGATCAGAAGCGGCAGCTGATAGTCCTGGCACTGCTGGTAAAGCGGGAAAAAAGCTTCATCATACGGATACCATCCTGAAGCAGGATGAAGTTTGAGACCTTTCAGGCCCCATTCCTCAACACCGCGGCGAAAGAGCGCCAGCGCGCCGGGACGCCGGGGATCGATGCTGAAAAAACCATCAAGCCGGTCGGGATAGCGCTTGACAGCGTCCGCGATTGTCTTGTTCTGCTGTTCAATAGATACAGCCGGTTCGCCGGTCAGAAGTCCATAATCAACAGTGAAAACGCAGGCTTTGCTCACATCGGCCGCGTCCATTTCACGGATCAGCGTGTCACCGCTTGTATCAAACAACGCGTCTTTAATCGCGTCCAGCATTGAAGCCGGTTCTGGAAATGTTCCTGTCGATTTTCCCGCGTCAGCAGCGACAAGCCGTGCCAGGTTTAAAAAGAAGCGTTCCTCTATCCAGCCATCACCAACTAAATGTACATGCGCGTCAATATTCATCTTCACCCCTCCACTCGTATAATACTTTTATAGGCAGACAATCACTTTGAATATCTGCCTGGCTGCACTGTAAGCGCCATGATTCACGTTTCAGTTAACACAGTGGGTTTTTCTTAACATCCAGTATACAGACTAAAACCAGGCTTGAAAAGTGCAACATGGGTGAAGCGCCAGGTTTTTCACGGCAGGCGCTTGTGATACTGGCGTCGTAAGACGGCAGTGAAGCTATATTATGTATAGTGAGCTGTTTATCTGGCAACTGAATATGCGATTTTACGGAAATGATAGCCGTAAATGGACAGGGTAATGGCGAGCGGAAAAAGACGCGGACGACGCAGCAATGTCCAGAAAAACATTTTCCAGAACTGAAGCCTCTCTGCTCCTAATAAACCCAGTCGGATGATAGAGCGCCAGAGCGCCAGAAAATACTGGAAATCCAGATGATATTTGATCTTAGGCAGCGGACACTGCCTCAGGAACGTCAAAACACGAGCATAGTAGTATTTCGGTGAGTAGATCTGCCTGAGCAGCTGATGATACCCTTCCAGAAGTTTGTCGAGTCCCATCTTCGGGATAATATTGGTCGAACCATCTGTATTACTTCCCGACATATCATGAGTGACAAGCCGGCCCTCTTTTTCCATTCGTTCAAACAAACGGGTGCCGGTCGGAGCTTGCAGCAAACCAACCATCGCTGTGACAATACCGCTTTTTTGGATGAAGCTGATCTGCTGGTCAAAAATATCAGGTGTGTCACTGTCAAAGCCAACAATGAAACCGCCCTGCACCTGCAGGCCCGATTCATGCAGGAAACGGACACTGTCCAGAAGATCCCTGCCCCTGTTTTGAGACTTGTTGCATTCGGCCAGGCTGTCTTCGTTTGGTGTTTCAATCCCAACAAAAATTGTATCAAAACCAGCTTCTGTCATCAGATTGACCAACTCGGGATCATCTGCCAGGTTGATTGATACTTCAGTATTAAACGGCATGCCTGTTTTATCTTTTCGCCAGTTTATCAGCGCTGGCAGCAGCTGTGTTTTAAGCTGTTGTTTATTGCAGATAAAATTATCATCAACAAAGAAAACACCACCGCGCCAGCCCGCCTGGTAAAGACTGTCCAGCTCACCAATCATCTGATCGGCTGATTTCGTGCGCGGCCGATGTCCAAGCAGGCTGGTGACATTGCAAAAATCACAGCCGAATGGGCAACCCCTTGAAAACTGGACAGAGACGGTGACGTAGTATTTCAGTTTCGCCAGATGCCAGAGCGGCATAGGTGTCTGACGGATGTCAGGAAATTTGGCAGACCTGTAGATACGCCTGGCACATCCTTTCTCCAGATCTTCCAGAAAAGGCGGCAGCGTCAGCTCAGCTTCGTTAAGGACAAAGTAATCAATATCTGGAAAATGGCTGTATTCCATGGTAAACAGCGGCCCGCCGGCAATCATCTTTACTCCGGCCTTTTTGCAGCGTTCAACCAACTGTGTGGCTGAATCGCGCTGGACAATCATGGCGCTGATCATCACATAATTGGCCCAGTCCAGGTCATCTTGCTTCAGCTTTTCTATGTTCAGGTCGATCAGGCGCAGGTTCCAGCTTTTGGGCAGCATGGCTGCGACTGTCAACAGGCCAAGCGGCGGCGCGCCCGCACGCTTGCGTATGAATTTCAGCGCGTGTTTGAAACTCCAGAAGGTATCGGGGAACTCAGGATAAACGAGCAGTATATTCATATCATCACCTAACGATCTTTTTTGTTTATATCTTCGCCTGCATGTGAGAACAGCAGTGTCCTTTAATTCTCAGTATATCAAAGATAATAACATGTAGTAATCATTATCATATCATATCGTAAGCTACATTTCAATTTGTATTTTAAAGCGGTTTTCCATTTTCCTGTAAGAACAATTGTGTCGCGGCCATCCCTTCAAGAAAATAAACAAAAAGCGGCAGGATATAAAGAAACTGGCCAGCGTTGTCCGCCGGCCAGTAGCAAAAGATCTTCTTTTCATTTATCAGCGCTTATGTTAACGTTTTGGCCAGACAGCCCTGTTGATCAAGCCACATATTTCATGAAAATTTATGCTTCAATCTAGTCACCCTTGCTTTCTCTTTTAATCTCAAGATAAAGTATGGTTGTGCCCATATCTCTCAGCCCCGTGATCAGTCCGTATACGGCAGAAATGTCTTCTGCTGATCCAAAGACCTGCGTCTGATTCTCCCGGCTTTGAATGGTCACATCATCAAAGCAATGCGTAATCCACATGTCAGACTGTGAATCAATCAACAGCGAAAAGGACCACCAAAACTGATTCTGATCATCAGTAAAAGACTCATCATGTCGCATAATCATCCTTCTTTCTCCAGCGGCTGTTATAGTTTTAAACTACGGCGGCTGAACGCGGCAAGTCCGGTTAAGGTGAGCAGCAGTCCAATACCTGTCAGTATGACAAGCGCGGCGGTGGATGTCTGATCAGGCTGCAAAGCGATATGTGTAAAGGGAGACAGATTATGAATTGATTCAGGTAAATTCAGCATCGGGCCTAAAACAGGTCCGATCAGAACAGCGATCATGACAAGGATCCAAGAAAAGCCCCTGGCTATTTTGGGTACCAGGCCAAACATCGTAATAACCAGACCGGCAATCACAAGAATGGCACTGCCATGATAAAGAGAAGCCTTGATAAACTCAACTGTCTCCGAAGCGCTTGACTGTGCCGCGAGGCCCGCTCCAGACGCGAATGTAATCAACAGGACAAGCGTTCCTAAAAGGCTGAAACCGATAAAACTAAGCATCCAGGTGAAACGCCTGACAGGGGTGGAGAGGAATGTTTCCAGCGGACCTTCTGCTTCTTCTGAACGCATCCGTAACAGGCTTTGCAGTGTAAACAAGCTCAGGACCGAAGAAACAATCGCGATCATAGAGAAGATGAAATAGTCGGCTGACAGCAAAAACTGCTGGAAAACATCAATCTGCTCAATTGAAGCGCCATACTCCTGGCTGACAGCGCCAAAGGTAATCCCGATCAGCAGCATGATCACCATCCAGCTGAGCAGTGTTTTTCTCTGCAGGCGCCAGGCCAGGCCAGGAGCGCTGGTCAGAAAGCGCGACGCCCTGGCTGGGCCGCGTCTGGCAGGCAGTATCCCCCGCCCGATGTCACGGCGTTTGCTAAGCCAGACCGCTGCCGGGAATAAAATGAGCATGAGGCCGGCAAACAGCAGCAGAACAGCGAAACGATTCTGGTCAAAAGCCTGCGTCTGATTAACCCAGCCTACAGGTGAGAGCCAGGCAATCCAGCTGCTGGAAAACCCCATCGACTGCTCATGGACAGTTCCCATGACGTTTCCGATCGCGTTAATGAAGAAGGCCAGCGCGAAAGTGATAGATGCCAGCCCTGAAGCGCCGCGGCTGCTTTCAGAAAGCTGAGACGTCACCGCCGCGACACAGGCAAAGACCATGCCAATAAGGGCGAACGAAGCTGCCGCCGCGATGGAACCTTCTAAAGGAAGACCGCTGGCGATAAAGCCAAGGACAAAAAGCGCGAAAAGCGTAAGATTAGCGATAAACGCCGTGATCAGGCTGGCCGCCAGGCTGGCATACCGACCGGCAACCGTGGAGCTGATCATTTCCGCACAACCAGATTCCTCATTGTGCCGGGTATGACGAGTAACCAGCTGAATATTCATCATGGAAACGATAATACTGAGTAAAAAGGATGTCCGGAACAAGAAGAACGAACCCAACTGTCCAACCTGGTCGGAAGCGATAGGCGATACCAGCATCCGCATACCCTGGCTGATCGAAGCCATCGTGATCAATTCCTGCATTTCCTTCGCTGAGAATTCAGCGTACGCGACAATAACCAAAGCTGAATAGAGACCAATCGCCAGTACCCAGGCCGGTATCCTGATCCGGTCACGGCGCAGAGCCAGTTTGACTAATGATTTTGTGCCGATAAAATCTTGTTTCTTCATGCTGATTTGCCTTCCTTTCTGCTGTTGAGCTCTGCCAGTTCATCACCATAATGACGCATGAATAAATCTTCAAGGCTGGGTGGTGTGCTGGTCAGCTGTTTTATATGACGCCCGGCCAGATACTGCATAACCGGGTCAATATGTGCGTTATCAATCTCAAACTGATACTGATTGTCTTTTTGGCGCAGGTTATAAACCGGAGCGATTGTGTCAAGACCTGTCACCGGCCGACCGGTCTCAACCAGAATCGTTGTCCTGGCTTTCTGCCGCAGCTGTGACAGGCTGCCTGTCTCAACAATCTGCCCTTTGCGGATGATGCTGATCCGGTCACACAGTTTCTCAACATCCGCCAGAATATGGCTCGACATCAGAACTGTTTTACCCTGCTGTTTCATCTCCAGAACACAATCCTGGAAGACAGACATCATCAGCGGGTCAAGACCTGAAGTTGGCTCATCGAGTATATAAAGATCAACATCAGAAGCGAAAGCGGCGATCAGGCCGACTTTCTGTCGATTACCTTTTGAGTAAGTACTGCATTTTTTAGTCGGATCCAGGTCGAAGCGGTTCATCAGCTGCTCTCTGCGCTTGTAATCAATACCGCCGCGCAGTTTGCTGAACAGATCAATCACCTCACCCCCAGTCAGGTTCGGCCAGAGATTGACATCACCAGGCACATAGGCCAGCCGGCGATGAATCTTCACGGAGTCCTGCCAGGCGTCAAGCCCAAAAAGCTTTGCTTCACCACTGTTCTTTCGCAGCAGCCCCAGTAAAATTCGGATCGTTGTTGTTTTTCCCGCGCCGTTCGGTCCTAAAAAGCCGAGTACCTCTCCTTGTTCCAGTGTCAGGTCTACCTTATCCAGCGCTTGAAACTTACCATAAAACTTATCCAGTGATTTTGTTTCCAGTGTCTTCATTATGAGTTACCTCCCATTATTTCCAGCCGCCTGTCCGGCTGGTCTTTTCGTTTTCTGGTTTTATAATAAAACGACAGGTCTTTTATGTGACCTGACGAAAGTAAGGTTTTAGGTTGGGCTGGTCTATCTGACTTATTCGCTGACAAAGCGCAGCATATCTGGCGCGTCAAAAAGCCGGCAGAGCATAACTGCCGGCTAAGAGCTCTGGCAGGAGTTATGATCCTGTCCGCTATCGCTGCGCGTCTAATACTTCCTGAGCCAGGCGGGCATTTTCAGAAAGCTCGTTTTTATCTCTTTGAAAGACACCGACAACCGCGGCATCAGACGGCTTGATTAGCTTAAAAGTCTCGCTAAGCGCTTCTTTCGCCAGTCGGCTGACCGCTTCATCCTCCTGCCCCAGAAAAATCTGGCCGCCGGCGAAAATCTTAAAGGCCAGGCAAGGTTTATCCACTTGCCCAATCACATCAAACATCAAAGGCCTGTCTTCCTGAAAAAAGCGAATTGTTTTTTCTTTACCGGTCAGAAAGCCGCTGGGCTCAGCGCCGCGCTTGCGGGAATTATGCAGGCAGGTCATATAAAAATCAGCGCCCCAGCCTTCCTGCTCAGAGCGAAGCACAGTCTCCGGCACATGCGTGCCAAGACCTGCCGGCAGCCCTGTCTTCTTGATGAGTTTTAAATTAGACATCAGTGTATCAAACTCGCCAGCCTCAAGCAGGCCGTCGGTTGTTGTGCCCTGATGATAAATAGCGATCGGTTCCAGCTCCAGCATCTGGCGCAGGTTGATTGCCAGATCAATGGCCGGGTAAGGCTGAAAGATGAAGTGCATCTTGCCGCCTTCGTTTCGATACTGACGCAGCACCCGCATAATAAAGGGATCCGCCAGAGGCAGCATCGTGTTATAGCCAGCTTCCTCAGCGTCAAACAAGGTTTTGATGATCTGATTGGCCGTGTAATAATCGATCATATCAGAACTGGTTGCTTTGTCGGGTATATAGGAGTGCCCGCTGAACGGGTTGTCTCCCAGTATGAGCCGAGTGACGGGTGTACCAAAAAAATTAATAACGGGTAACATATAAGCAATCTCCATCCATGATCAGGTAAGCGAATAAGCGCTTATGAGAGAACAAGGTTCATATCTATTATAACGGATGCATAGAGTAAAACGATAGCTAAGACAGATCAATTGTGAAGGTGAACCCTCTCCACCTAAACCTGCGGCTTAAAAGTGGATTACGCACGATTGTTTGTTCAAACCTGACTTATAAACCTGACCAAAGTCAGGTTTGTTTTTGGCCGCCATACATTATAAATATAAGCGTAGCAATAAGAACAAATCAAATTCAGACCAACAGGATATTAATCAAACAGATTGAGAACAAAATCGAAAATGGGTCGTCAAAGGATAGGACAATCACATTTTATGTGTTGCAGACAGGCAGAAGATACGAAAGAGGCAGACGATGAAAGTACTTAACAAGGATTTCAATCTATTAATCAGCGGCCAGGTGATATCGGTGTTTGGCGCGGCGATATTAAAATTCGCCTTGTCTTTAGATGTTCTAGACCGGACCGGCAGAGCTGATATTTTCGCCACCTTGCTGGCGCTGTCAATTGTACCCGGCATCATCCTGGTTCCGTTTGGCGGAGCGGTAGCGGACCGGCTCAACAGGCGTAACATGATGGTCGGGTTCGATCTGGCCAGCTTTATATTGGTACTCGTCTTCATCGGATCTGTTTATAGCAACCGGTCTTCTCTTTTTCTGATAGGCATCACCATCACTTTACTAACCCTGATCAGCGGTCTTTATCAGCCGACTGTGCGGGCCAGCATTCCCTCGCTGGTTACAGAAAACGGCCTGGCCCGGGCCAATGGCCTTATCGGCGGCGTTGCCGCGCTCTCCAACCTGGCTGGCCCAATCGCGGGCGGTATTCTTTATAATATGGTTGGATTGAATCTGCTGTTGATTCTGGGCGCTGCCGCTTTTCTGATGTCGGCGATTCTGGAGCTTTTCATCAAGATGCCGCATGTACGTGTCCAGCTGGCCGGCAGTCTGGTAACCGTCGTTAAGCAAGACATGATTGACGGGTTCAAGTTTATCCTGCATGAGAAACCCTATATCGCAAGGACTATGATTCTGGCTGCCTCACTCAATTTGTTTCTGACACCTTTCTTCATTATCGGCATGCCGTATGTTTTACGTATCACACTGGCCAGCAGTGATATTCAGTATGGCGCGGCGATGGGTGCGATCCAGCTCAGCGGTATTGTCGGCGCTCTATCTGTTGACCGTCTGTCACGCAGGCTTAAATTCAGCAGTTTACCCCGCTGGATCGCGACAATGGCTTTTTTAACAGTGCCCATGGCTTTATCGATGTCACCCCACATACGCGGTCTTGGCTACTGGCCGGCTTACCTGGGCTTCATCCTGTTCGCTGTGCCGGTGATGATGATTCTGGCGATGCTTTCCGTGTACGCGGTGACCATTATCCAGAAAGAAACGCCGAATCACCTGCTGGGCAAGGTGATGGCGATTATCGGAACCGCCGCGCAGGCAGCGGCCCCTGTCGGCCAGCTTTTGTATGGCCAGCTTTTCCAGGCCTTTAACATTCAAGTCTATGTCCCTACACTTCTGGCAGGTGCCTTCACACTGACCTTGTCCATCCTGGCCTATTGGCTGCTTAGCCGCGGTCAGCCTCAGCTGCTGACGGTAAAACGGCAGCTGTCAGCCTGAGAGCAGTTGATGACGAAACATAAATAAGAACTACTGAAAAAAGTAGATATCAAACAAAGACATGACGATCACCTGAGAAATAAGATCACTGACAGGCACGCTTATTTACTCGTATCAAATATCTATTTTATGCAGCAGATAATCTAATGCGTTTATGCGTTTAATGCCGTTGTAATCCGCGATTGGATCTCTGTCTAATGTCATTATATATTTGGGGTAGTGATCATCAATTTTTTCCAACGGTCTTAGTTCTCTGGCCAGAGTTTTCTCATCACGAACACTCGCGGCTACCTGTATATATTTGATTCCCGTTTCATGCTCACATACAAAATCAACCTCGACATCATCAATTTTGCCAATATAGACGTCATATCCTCTTCTTATCAATTCGAGATATACAACATTTTCTAAAATGTGACCGGTATCTCTCCGCCGGGCTCCCAGCATCGCATTGCGTAAACCGATGTCGATAATATAATATTTCTCAAGCGTTTTCAAATACTGCCGCCCCTTGATATCATATCGTTTTGCTTCGTATACAATATAGGACTCAACAAAAGAAGACACATAGGACTCCACAGTCCTAACGTTAATTCTTCTGCCATCAGAAGTCATGGAATCACTAATTTTCTTTGTCGAGAGCTGGCTGCCGATATTGTCCATCAAAAATCTCAAAACACTTTCAAGCATCATGATATCAGCTATTGATTTTCTGCTGATAACATCTTTTACAACTATAGTGTCATAAATACTTCTTAAATAATCCTTGATCTGTTTGATGTCTTTTGCCAGTGTCAAAGCAAATGGAAATGAACTTGTTTCCAGGTATTCAAGGTATAATTCATCAGCGCTCATGTTACCTTCATTCTGTCTTGCGCTTGCGAACTCGGTAAAAGACAGCGGCAGCATGTCGATTTTAATGTAACGTCCTGAAAGCAGGGTGGCTAATTCGCCCGACAGCATGTAAGCATTTGAGCCTGTCAAATATATATCAACATTTTCTCTTAATAACAGTGAATCAACGACTCTCTGAAAATCATCAACATTTTGAACCTCATCCAAGAAAATATACACCATCTTATCAGGAATCAACTTGCTCTTAATATAACTATGAAGCTCTTTAGGATTTCTTAATCTCTCATAATCGTAGTCCTCGAAGTTTATAGAAACTATCTGTTTTTCATCAATGCCACTTTTCAACAAATACTCCTGAAACATCAGCAACAGTGTTGACTTGCCGCAGCGCCGTATACCGGTGATAACTTTGATAATTTTTTTATCCTTATATCCCAACAACTTGTTGAAATACTCTTTTCTCGCTATCATACAGCATCCTCCTGACCAGACCGAAACTTAATCGGCTGAATATGACATCAGTATACAATAACTCTGATGAAAATAGAAGTTATTGCACCTCAGTACATAAATATGGAAAACAATAACAACCGAGCACGCTTCGTGAAGATAGCTTATAATAATAAGCATCAAGCATACAGGAGCGTGCCTTTTATGACAAAACCTAAACAAGTTGTTTTTATTATGACAGATACTCAGCGTTTTGACATGCTAAGCTGCTATCGTGAAACAGGTCTTCGTACACCCTGTCTTGACCAGCTTGCGGCGGAAGGATGCCGCTATGACAAAGCCTATACCGTGCAGCCTGTGTGCCAGCCGGCACGGGCGGCGCTTTTTTTCGGGCAGTATCCGCATGAAGTCAATAGCTGGACTAATTCAGCTGGTGTCGCTGAAAACGCACACTCAATAGGTGAAAGAATTGAAAAACACGGTATTCACACCGCTTATATTGGCAAATGGCATCTGGATGGCGGCGATTATTTTGGTCTAGGCAAGTGCCCGCCCGGCTGGGATCCGGCGTACTGGTATGATATGAAAAACTATCTGGACGAACTGTCTCCTGAGGATCGGCTTCGTTCACGAAGGCCCGAGACAAACCAGGAGGGTATAGACGCTTCCTTTACTTTCGCGCATCGCTGCAGTGACAGAGCTGTTAACTTTCTTGACAAGCATAGTCAGGAAGATTTTTTCCTGGTGGTTTCCTACGATGAACCACATGGTCCCTATCTGTGTCCTGAGCCTTACGCCTCGATGTATGAGGACTATGAGTTTCCTGTCTCAGACAATGTATACGATACACTGGAACATAAGCCAGAGCACCAGAAAGCCTGGGCCGGCTCACCACATCAGCGATCAAAACCAGTTAAAATCAAAGCCCCGGCCTTTTTTGGCTGTAATAGTTTTGTTGACAGTGAAATTGGCCGTGTAACCGCGAAAGTACGTGAAGCGGCCCCGGACGCCTTGATTATCTATACATCAGACCATGGAGACTTTCTTAGCAGTCACGGACTATCTGGAAAAGGGCCGGCAGCCTATGAGGAAATAACGCATATTCCGCTGATCATCAGCGGGCCAGGCATCCATGCAGGAAGCGCGGATGCCGTACCCATTTCCCATATAGACATGGCGCCCACTATCTTCGGGGCCTTGGAGCTTCCTGTTCCTGCGATTTTCAGCGGTAAAAATCTCTGGCCGGCGCTGACTTCTGATCAGCCACGGCAATCAGAACCCATCTTTATAGAGTTTGGCCGGTATGAAGTTGACCACGACGGCTTTGGCGGGTTTCAGCCGCTGCGCGCCGCCTATGACGGCCGCTATAAGCTGGTGATCAATCTGTTGTGGACCGATGAACTATATGATCTTGAAGAAGACCCCGGTGAATGTCACAATTTAATTGATGATAAAAGGGTTGCGCCCATTCGTGATCAGCTGCATGACGCTATTCTTGACTTTATGAACCAGACGCGCGATCCGTTCCGTGGCTATATGTGGGAAAGGCGTTCCTGGCGTGAAGACGCGAGGCCAGCCACCTGGGACTATACCTTAATGACACGGCAGCGGGAAGATGAGGACTTTGAACCCCGTCAGCTTGATTACGATACCGGCCTGCCGATAACGAAAGCCGTTCGACGAAAGAAGTAGACGTCTGCTAAACAGACATACATAGGTGAAAACATCAAGCGACATTTTAGCATGTTGCGATACAGTTAAAGAACGAACCGAGCAAATATTCACTTATCGAATCAGGTCGATTCAGTTCAATATGGATTAAGAAAATCAGATTTGATGAGACTCAAATGCTTAATTCAGATAAATCGAGCTTTGTTAACTAAGGATGAAATGAAGAGATTTGAAATGCGAACTGGCAAAGGCAAAGCAAAAAACCATCACCTGTTTGGATGAAAGTAAGGTAACACGAAAGAAAAGTGGTAGCAAGATAAGGAGCAGAAGATGAAAAAAGAAGAACGATCGAGTAAGCGCCCCAACATTGTTTTAATCTTTCTTGATGATCTAGGCTGGCGAGATCTAGGCTGCTATGGCAGTTCTTTTTACGAAACGCCTGTTATCGATAAGCTGAGTAAAGGGGGTATGACCTTCACTCAGGCTTATGCCTCTTGTCCGGTTTGTTCACCATCAAGAGCCAGTCTGCTTAGCGGTAAATATCCTGCCCGGGTGGGCGTGACAAACTATATCGGCGGTTTTGCTCGCGGCAAAGTCATAGACGCGCCGTATATTGACCACTTGCCTCTGGAAGAAGTCAGTCTGGCCAAGTCACTTAAAGAGGGTGGTTATCAGACCTGGCATATTGGCAAATGGCATATGGGTTCACCGGACTACTGGCCGGAAAAACACGGATTTGATATCAATATCGGCGGTAACGACTGGGGTCATCCAGTCAACGGCTACTTCGCGCCCTGGGGGATAAAAACACTAAGTGAAAGTGAACCTGGAACTTATCTGACAGACCGGCTGACAGATGAAGCGATTGCGCTGATAGAGAAACGTGAATCAGACAAACCGTTCTTTATGAACTTCTGGCATTATGCCGTACACACTCCGATTCAGGCACCTGCGGCAGATGTCGCTTATTTTGAAGAAAAAGCGAAGCGGCTTAAACTTGATCAGATTGACCCGATTGTAATAGGAGAACACTTCCCCAGTGATCATAAGAAAGATCAGCAGGTCACCAGGCGGATCCTGCAGTCAGATGCAGGCTACGCGGCGATGATTAAAAACCTCGACCAGAATGTCGGCAGATTATTATCGGTCCTGAAAGAGAAGAACCTGCTCGATGATACGGCGATTATTTTTACATCAGATAACGGCGGCCTGGCAACCTCTGAAGGCGCTCCAACCTGTAACGCCCCGCTGTCTGAAGGAAAGGGCTGGATGTATGAAGGGGGCATTCGTGAACCTTTGATGATCCAGTATCCAAAAAAGATCAGGCCAGGTTCCTTTTGCGAAGTACCGGTCACAACCCCTGACCTTTACCCAACTTTGCTGGAGCTGGCTGGATTACCCCTAAAGCCGCGGCAACATGTAGATGGTGTCAGTTTACTGCCCTTGCTGGAGCAGACAGACGAGAAACAGCAGGCCAGTCTTGAACGCGATACCCTCTTCTGGCATTTTCCGCATTATGGCAACCAGGGCGGCACACCTGCCGCAGCGCTTCGTCAGAACCAATACAAGCTGATTCGATTTTTTGAAGATGACCGGATTGAGTTGTATGACCTGGAACAGGATATTGCGGAATCGAAAAATATAGCAGATCAACATCCTGCACTGGCGGCCAGACTTAGCCGGCAGCTGGATGACTGGCTGGAAGACGTTGCCGCGAAAATACCGCAGAAAGTATAACGCTGGCGATGATTTATCCGGCGCAGAGAATTTAGTTTTGGGAAAAGCAGATACAGCGGCACATAATCACAAAAACACAGGAGATACCGACATGAGCAGATCCGCAGCTTTTTTTGATGTAGACGGGACCATTACCCGTGAGGGTTTGATCAGTGAACTGTTTCGCAAAATGGTTAAATATGAGCTGATTGATGAAACAAAATGGCAAAATGAAGTAAAGCCCGCGTTTACGAGCTGGAACAGGCGGGTAGGTGATTATGATCATTATCTGCAGAAAATGGTTGACGTATACCTTGACACTGTAAAAAATACAGATGCTTTTCTGGTCTCTTATATTGCCCGTAAAGTGATTGAGCAGAATTATGACCGGGTTTATACCTATACACGTGACAGGCTAAAATGGCACAGGCAGCAAGGGCATAAAGTCATCGCCATATCCGGATCACCGGTTGAGCTTGTAAGGGAAATGGCTGTAAAATATAAAATGGATGACTTTAAAGCGACCGTGTATGAGATAGGTGAGGACGGTGCTTACAGCGGTGTGATCCGGCCTATGTGGGACTCGAAAAGTAAACGGGCTGCAGTTCTTGAGATGGCCGAAAAGTATCAGCTGGACCTTGACGCGTGCTTTGCCTACGGCGATACTGCGGGTGATTTTACCATGCTTGGTCTTGTCGGCAAGCCGTTCGCGATCAATCCGACCAGAGAACTGATCAGAAAGATTCAGGACAGTGATCCGCTCAGGGGAAAAATCTCAATTATTGTCGAACGAAAAGATGTGACTTACCAGCTGGATGTGAACAGTCTCAACCTGATCTGAGATCATCAATCTCTAACTGCCCGGTCTGGCCGGGTGATCGTACAAACCGGACCGATCACGTTTCTTCATCCTGCTGCCGCTGATCGCTTTGTCAAAACTTTCTTGAATGGTGCTGTCATTCCGGCCCATGCGGTCTTTCCGGTTGTTCCCGGCTTTTCAGGGCAGAAATTTCTCAAGTGCTTCAGCGACCCCGGCTGCCGCGACATCGGCAGTGATATAGTTGCTGACGGCTTTTATTTCATCCGTCGCGTTGCCCATTGCCACACTGATACCGGCAGCGGTCAGCATGTCCAGGTCATTGGTGCTGTCACCCATGGCCAGGCTGTATTGTCTGCCTATGGACAGGTCATCCAGGACGCGCTGCATGCCGACTGATTTGCTGCAGCCTTTCAGGGCTATTTCAGCATAATGGTCATGCTGATAAATAACGAACGAATCTTTCAGATAAGCATGATCTGCATCTGAAAGTGTTCCGAAAACAGTTGCCTTGGTGATCCGCACATCGCGATACGTAGACTTGAAATGATTTTTCTTATCCATATAATAGGCATTTTGAAAATCTTTGGATGCCTGCAGATTCAGATAAATCATCTTCTCTTCACCCTCAAACGCGCAGGCATACTGTTTGCTGACAAAATAGTCAGCAGTTTCAGACAGCAGCGGCTGCGGAATGATCAGGCTGTGCACCACCTGGTCCCGGTACCTGATATACGAGCCGACACCAGCAACAATGCCGTCAAACTCAATGGCATCGAGCAAATATTTCGGGATACAGGCATAGGAACGGCCGGTATTAATATATACCTTATGACCGCGGCTGCGTGCAGCAGCGATCGCATCAATATTTTTCTGAGGAATCTGGCCGTGGGCCATCAATGTGCCGTCGATATCAAGAAAAACGGCATAGGGTTGAAGATTCATGAATAAACGCTCCTTGCTTTAGGCATCACAAAGCATTATATCATGAATCCGCCAGATTTGATTGCAAAAGGTTTGCGTTCGCAGGCCCTGGATGCGGCTGCGTCCGGAACATGTACCTGGATGATCGGCCTCCAAAGCCAAAGCAGTGACCTATCAGTGAGAGGGTGAAATCTAACTGACGTCCGGAAGGTCAGCGAAGGGTCACCACCTGGCCAATGGCGGCGGATTCCATGGCTTTTACCGCCGCCAGGGCGACTTCATACCCATCCCTGACCGTAACCCGCGGCTGCCTGTCTTGTTGAATACATTCAATAAAATCTTCCAGCTCAAGCCGAAGATCGCCGCTGCGCAGACCATTTACTTCCGGCCAGTAGGCGATATCCGGCAGTTCGTAGTGGGAATTGCCGGCAAACTGGTAACCCTGGTCAGCAAAATCAATCTGGATTGCTCCTCTGGTCCCGACAATATTCATTTTAGCGTCGATGTAACTAGGGAACTGATCTGGCAGCGCCCAGCAATTCTCCAGAGAGTAAGTCACCCCGTTGTCGAGCGTAAAAACAGCGAGAACAGCATCATCGGTATCGGGGTAACCCTCATGGATCATGCGTACGCGGCGGCTGGCCGCATAGACCTGCTGATATTCGCTGCCCAGAAACCAGCGAACCAGATCAAGATCATGGACACCGCTATGTGTCAGCAGCTTGCAGTGGCGGGCATAGCGCCTGGCACCGAGAACCGGGCTGTTGCGTTTTGAGGCGATATAGATGATATCGCCCAGTGCTCCGCTTTGAATGGCTTCTCTTGCTTTGACATAGCGGATATCGAAACGACAGATATGGCCGACAGTGATTTTGCGCGGGTAATCCACCGCGGCCATCATCAGCCTGCGGGCATTATCAAGCGTATCTGCCAGGGGCTTTTCGATAAAAATATGTTTGTCCGCCGCCATCGCCTGCAGGACCGCGTCGGTATGCAGGCTGTCAGGCAGGCATACGTCGACCAGATCAATCTCCTCTGAAGACAGGGCCGCGCCCAGACTGCCGTATGGCCTGCATAAAAGCCGCTTCGCCAGATCACCGGCTTTTTCATCATCACGGTCCACAACCGCTATCAGATCCGCCCCGCTCGCGGAGGCATAGATTTCAGCATGCATGCTGCCAAAATAGCCGCATCCGATGACGGCTGTTCTAATCTTTTTCATCATAAGAACCTCCTCCGCTCGTATAATCCTTTTATAGCCCCGTCATAACTGTCTTATCTGAGTTGGCCCGTCGCCCAATAAATAAATGCCGTTGAAATGTGATCCATCATAGTCTTGCAAAGGCTGTTTGAGGACTCGTTCTATCCTCCCTTGTGGGGTCCATCAGGACCACTGCGCAATGAGTCCGTTCCCCTGGCCTTGTGTTTAGCGTTCGAACCGCCGGGTGGCTGTCAGCAGCCAGTGCCTTCTTTGGCGAGAGGATATTGTGCAGCAGCCTCCTTCTGAATCTTCAGCGGCGAGCCACCCATGTACCGCTGATCTGACCGGGCATGTCGAACCGGCCTTCAAGGTTGCTGGTGCTGTTCATTTTTCCGTCAGTCAGATATTTAAACTCAACAAAGTTGCCATTGTCATCATAACCGCCGCCATAGAAGACAAGATAACCCTCTTCCATAACCAGCACCACACTGAGATTGTCTGCCGGAGGGCTGAAATAACCAGTGTTAGAACCGACAAAATCAAGTGTTCCCTGATAGGCTATTTCATGTTCCTCTTCCTCCATTTTGCTAAGATACGTTTTATACTCAATCGTGGAGCCGACAAACGTAAACGATTCAACAACTGATTCATCTACAGGCCCTTCGCCCAGTGCCTCTATAAACGGTGAGATAAAGAAGCGAATCAGCCCTTTCATGATCATGATGATCAGATTGCGAAAGACGGTGCTTTCTTCCTCAACAGTCAGAATGATGTCCCAGTTTCCCGACAGATCACCAAACTCGGCGGTTATGGTCAGGCTGTCCTCTGCTCTGACCACATCACGTTTGCGATCAATCAGGCGCACTGTAACCGTATAGTCCTGCTCCTTTTCGAACACGTGTGTCATATTGAGGCCGCGGCTGCGAACCGGCTCATAAGAAGCAGGATCTTCCGGGTTTTCATCACCGAAATGCCATTCCAGCTCATACCGCTGCGGCGGGTTTTTAATCTCAACAGTAAAGTCAATCCGTTCACTCGGCATAACCTGCAGACTTTCCGTTTTCAGGGTGATCTCGGGATCTTCCGTTTCGAAAAAGTAAGGATCACATGTGATGTCACGAGCCCCAGCTGAAACTGTAGTGAAAATCGCGTCTTCTGGTTCTACGGAATAGTCAATTTCAGGGCCGGAAAGATTAACTCTGGAAGGCGCGCCCATCGGCATGATCAGCTGCGGCTTTCCGTCAACCATTTCTCCGGTAACAGGATCCTGGTGCCTGGCGACAGAGCCGTCCAGAAACTCAACATCAGCAATTTTTCTTTCCCTTGAACCGCTGATTTTCCAAAGCTCACCCGGACCGGAATAGCGGATTTCAAGTCCCTCATCACGCCAGTGTGTATCCTGGCCGATTTCATGTACCAGCTGCAGATCAGCTTCAAACTGGCGGACCTGCAAAACGCCCTGCTCTTCCGCTTTTTTGACTAATTCTGCGTCCGGCTCTACTTCTGCCAATTCTTGTTTCATCGTCAGCGTTGGCATGAAGACGTCAATGACTCTGGCGCAGCCGGCAGTGGCCAGGGGCAGCAGCACCTTCGATTGTTCAACCGCGAACTCACTGGTAATAATATACCGGTAGTTGACTAAAGACCAGTCTCGCTCCTTGCGAAACATATTGACTTCCAGGTCCTGAAACCGGGCAACCCAGGTTGGATATCCGTTATACACCGTTTCAGTAAACTGCGAAAAAACAGGTGAGGGATAGTAGCTAAGGCCATTCCAGGGTTCAACATCATGCTTCAGATCATGCATGGTATCTTCTGAGTAAAAATTCTCGTTGGTCCATTTCGCCATTTCGTGCATAATTCTGCGAATATCATTGCCTGCTGCAGCCAGATTAACGCCATCACGCCTCGGCTCGCGAATAACAGTCCAGGCCACATCCTCTGTCACAGCCGATTCTGTGATTTCCCATTTAGGGTGGGCGTCATTTCTCACATGCGCCGGCTGCGTCATATCACCCACCAGGTGCATCACTTCGCCTATACCGCGCATCGCCTTGCCAAGGTACATTGCCCGCATCTGTTCAACTGATTCAGGCTGGCCGGCGAAATCACGAAAATCTGCAGTCGCTGGTATTGAGCGAACCTGAGCATTGGAAGGAATCTCCATACTCTTTTTGTAATTTTTCATCGCGTTGACCAGACTGTATGGATTATCCTGTTGTGTCAGCGCCCAGTCGGTGGCTGGTATCGCTTCGTACACAAGACCATGATACTCTGCCAGATCAGTCAGCTGATGGACGGCGGAAAGCTTGAATGGATCATAAAAGTGTTTGACCGAGACATAAAGATGCGGCTCATCGGACGAATAGCCGCCATGAACAATAAAATAATTCCCCGAATGGCGGCGCCACTCCTGTTCGTAGTAGTAGGAGGTTCTGCTGGTACTGGTGACATAGGGAGCTTCAACCAATGTGCTTAAGTCAACTCGGCTGTTTCTATATTTATCGGCGGCAGCTGCCATCTGGTTAAACTGACGAATCGCTTCCTGATTGATGATCTGATGCGTTTCCTGCTCCCAGGCATGTGCCAGACTGCCGGCATTGCCGAATAACAGTAAAAAAGCCAGCAATCCAGTCAGCAGGCGCAGAGGCATCCGTTTAGTACGAACAGACCTATGAGTTTTACGCTTTTGATCGCAGACGCTTGTTTCTGAAAAGGCACTGAAATCAAATTGATAATCTATTGGTGAGTTTGAAACGCTGTCCTTGAGCAGTTTTACCATCTCAATCATGAATCAATCACCCACCTTTCTTCGTCCAGAACCATTGTGATCGTAAAGGCTCTGCCAAGCGCTTCATCCTGTCCGGCGCTGTTGGCATCGTCCGGAATCTGCAGCTCCACCCGTACCATTCGGTCGGTTTCATATGCATCCAGCTCATCGCTGATTAAAACGAGGTTAGCGGAACGCAGCGCGGACACCAGGATTGGAATCTGCTCTGGATATCGCGCGAAATCACTGGCATAGCGCTCTTTCTGATCGGAATGCACATAATCAAGTGCAGCACTAATCTGGCCTCTTTCCAGTAAATCAGCCATTTCGTTAAGGCTGGTCATAACCGCGTCCTCAACTTCAGAACGATCATCATAACGTTCCCAGGCAGAAATCGACCGATTTAGCGCCATTCGCTGCCACTGTCCGGTGAGATGTCCGGCTTGCCAGACAACAAGCCCAAGAAAGATGACAGCGCTAACAGCGATACCTACGCGAATGATCCGTTTTTTTCGAGGTGAGAGAAGTTTTTTTTGTTTCACGGGTTTGGCAGATGGATGAACCGAAAAAGGCTGACCGACTGATACGTTAGCCGGTGACCCGCAGTGAGTACAAAAAACAGCCTGGGTTCCCAGTGTCTGGCCACAATGACGACAATACATGATCGTTAACCTTTCTTGAAAGTTCATGAAGACAAATCCTCATGATCTGGGGACGAAACCGTGTGCTGACAGCAAACCATTCCTGAGAAAAACCAGAAGACAATAAACCACCTGGTTGATTGATGACCAGCTAATATAGTTTACAGATATTCATATTTTACAGGCTAGAAAAAGGACAAACAATCATAAAGGGCTATCATTTGTATTTTGTCATTGACTAATGGGCTATTTGAGCCCGGTAGAATCCAGACAACAGATAGGCACGGCTTAAACTGTTCAAGAAAACATCGGCACCCCTCAAGGTCTAAAAGGTGATGTAAGTTCACGACCATGAACTGCATCATGCTCTCAGGTTCATCGGTTTCGCGAAATTCATATATAGCCAGGCTGTATCAGGTTAATCTGGATATTAAATCTTACTGCGAAATTCTGATGGGGTCACGCCTGTCATGCGCTTGAAGATACGGGCATAGTAGTTCTGATGCGAAAAACCAGCATTTTGAGCGATTTCAGCGATGGTCCGTGTCGTGTGCTGCAGCTCATACTTGCTCATCTCAACGCGTACTCTGTTGATATGTTCAAACAAAGGCAGCCCGGTTTCCTTTTTAACCAGGCTTGACAAGTAATTCGGATGATGGCCAACATACTCGGCAATCTCTTTCAGACTGATTTTCTCCTGGTACCGGCTCTGAATAAAAAGCAGTACTTTGTGCATCGTTTTGCTGTACGTTTTATCTTTATACAGTCCAACGACCGCGGTAAAATCTGATATTGGGTCTTTCATCTTGCTAAAAATCGCATTAACATCCTGTAGTCTCTCTGTCCCGTCTATCAGCTTTTGTGCCAGAGTGATGGCCTGATCATAAGGATAACCTGCTTCAATGGCACAAAAACAGGCCATCGTACAGGTCACGATCGAACTGTTTTTGGCTGACCTGATAAAATCAATATCAGGATTCTGATTAACGGGGCAGTCGGTCAGACTGTAATGGTTTAGCAGCGGCTTCAAAGCAGATAAATCACCGGTTTGAATGACATGCCTGATCTGCTGATATCTGTCTTCAGACGGCAGCTGGCCAAAATCAACCTGAGTTGGTAAGGGGCTTGTTTTGGGAGGGATTTCCTGCTGCTGATCCAGCTGTCCATGTATATCAGAACTGATCTGTCGGACATGATGATGGCCGATGGAAGCACAGCACATGCTTTGCAGGACCTTCCCAAGCTGCGACACTCGCTGCCAGCTGACAACCGGCACATGGAGCAGAATATTCCTAAATAAAATTTTCTCGGCAATAGATGATCCACGTTGAACGCAGATAGCCTGAATCTTATTTTCATCCAGCTGCTGAATGAGCATCGGTTCTGTAACCAGTGTCCCAATATGAACCTGCTGTTGGGTAATCCTGTGAATATTGTAGACAAACCCGGTCAGTGTGAAAAAAGTCTCATAGGAACAGTCCGATTCAGACGAGGATGTGGGCAGTGCCTGTATACGTTCAATTACCTCAGCAAAGGCTAACAGCTTTAAATCAGCGTCTTTCCATCTGGCTGTGCTTTGCGGACGTCTGTTTGAGTCTTTATCCAGACAGAATAGGCCAATGCCTGAGACACCGGAAAAATGTTCAACCCATTCACATATTTTCATATCATTTATCATTAGAACCTTCACCTGTATTCATTATAAACAGCTTTTTGCCAAATGACCAGATGCAGGTCAAAATAATGAAGAAGAAATTAATTTGCAACAAAATCTTAATATTATATCCAGAAAATGAAAATAAACTGTAATATTCTACAAAAACGATGATACTATAACGATTATAAGAGTGTTGAAATTGCCTCGGCTTTTATCGTAATTCAGTTATATCAATCAATATGAAATAAGCATCTCAGCTGGGCGCAGAGTATGTCCTGAGCTTCGGCGTATATCGTGAACCATAGTAGCAGCCCCCAACAAACACAGAGGATCTGTTTATGAAGTAGGTCATCCCGCTAAAGACTCATAACTCGTGGATGCGATAATTGTCTGACGGTAGATGGACGCTTAGTCAGGCATATGCAAGTAGCGTAACCGGCCACATGGCCGGTTTTTATTTTGCTCAGGAAAACGTATCTGACGTGAAGAGCGAGCGGAGTGAACCGAAGACATAAAGCGATAGAAAGAAAGGAGTTGAAAAGTACAGGCAAGATACAGTTGAACAGATAACCATCCAGAAGTGAAGGAAATTGGCGCATGAGACATCCGAATAGCTTTTACAGGTACAAACAAATTGGTAAGTGAGATTTGACTTTGAACGGATTTTAATTCCTTTCACCTTGTTTGAATTGTTGTTTTATGACGCAGGCAGTTAACCAGTGAATTTCAATACAGCTACACATCAAAACGGTTACACATCATAAATAAGATAGGGAGTGAAAGCATGAAATTACGCAAAAAGATCATTCCAGTTGCACTTGCTGTGCTGCTGGTGCTGCTGTTGCTTGCGGGCGCTGGGATCACAGTCGGCGCGGTTGAAGGTTATGGCACACTGTATGTTGAATATTGTAATGGCGAAACTGAAACTTATGAGTTCCCGATAGCAAGAAGAGGAGCGAGCCATCTGTATGTTGAAGAATTGGCCGTGGATAACTGCCTGACTGTCACGGCTGCCTGGCTGGATTACGATAGCAAAATTTATCACTGGGGGGGACAGGGCAGCGGTTATGCTGATCTGTCCGAATACGACAAAGGTACGTGGCACTGGGTCTTCACTCCGTCGAAGAATCTGGTCATCAGCGACAGTGAAGGCGAATATCTCATGGGCTATCTGTCAGTAGAGAAGATCTGGGAAGATCTGGGATGGAACGTGGATCTGCCCGCATCGATCAGCGTTGAGATCAGAGATACTGATAATGTTCTGGTTGACACACTAATCCTGACAG
>SLMY01000125.1 GCA_007133255.1 Clostridiales bacterium | reverse complement strand
CAATGTTGTTTTCCGCACTTTTTTGCCGTTACTGATTTACCTGAATATCTATCGGTCTGATATTCTGAATGTGTCAATGGGACAGCCCATTCTATTTGCCGTTACAGCTGTACTGATTATCTTCTTTGCCGGGTGGGCTTTCTACACGAAAGCTGAACCTTCCCAGCATCGCCGCAGTGTTTTGGTTCAAGCTTTGTTTCGCAGTAATTATGTTCTTTTTGGCGTTCCGCTGGCGAACGCCTTACTTCCCGACAGCAGCAGCGGGCTGACTGAAATTCTCATCGCGATTATTATTCCGCTGTTTAACCTGCTGGCAGTTTTCATCTTGCAATATTACAGTAAAACAAAAATGAATCTGCTGCTGCTTGTTAAAGGAATCATTAGAAATCCGCTGATTATCGCGTCCGTACTCGGTCTTCTTACTGTTCTGGCTGGCCTGCGGCTTCCCGCGGTTCTTGAGACGTCATTGAGTACGCTGGCAGTTGTCGCTACACCGCTGGCTTTATTCGCGCTGGGGGGTCAGTTCTACTTCTCTGAGACGCGCGGCTACCTTAAGCAGCTGATTGTCGCCGTGTCCGGACGCCTGCTTGTTATTCCGCTGCTGGCCATTGGCGCAGCGGTTCTATTGGGTATGAGAGGCGAAATACTTGTTAGTTTTCTGGCCCTTTTTGGCGGTCCTGTCGCTGTCTCTTCCTATACGATGGCACAACAGATGGAAGGTGAGCATGAACTTGCCGGACAGATCCTTGTCTATACATCCATCGGCTGTATTTTTACTTTATTTATCTGGATCTCTTTGATGCGCCATTTAACCTGGATCTAAGCTTTCTGAGTCAGACGGTCAATAAAACGGAACAAATTATTGATGGTTAAAGCTAAATCCGCCTTTGCCCGTTTCTTCGCTTCGCTAAAGGGCACAGCAACCCGGTTTATACTGAAAATCGCGCTGACGCCCTCTTCATAAGCCTGTTCAACGTTGTCACCAATATCACCTACAATAGCGATCAGCGGCACGTGTTGTCTTCTGGTCCTTCTGGCAACACCAATGACTACTTTACCACGCAGCGACTGCACATCTATTTTGCCTTCGCCTGAGATAACAAAATCAGCGTCCTTTATCAAATGATCAAAATGGACTGTATTAAGAACAGTCTCAATGCCCATCTCGAGTTTGGCGTCAAAGAACGCGACCATACCGCCGCCCATGCCGCCGGCAGCACCTGAACCTGGTAAATCGAGTATATCTTTTCCCAGATCCCTTTTGCAGACAGCAGCCAGATGCCGCAGGCCGGCGTCAAGCTTTTCTACCATGTTTTCATCAGCGCCTTTTTGAGGACCGAAAACGGCTGCAGCGCCTTGCGGACCACAGAGCGGGTTATCAATGTCACACATAGTGACAATCTCAATATCCTTCAGCTGCGGCAATAACCCAGAACTGTCAATTGAGTCTATGTCTTTCAGCGTCGCGCCGACAGGAACAAAAGGCTCACCTGCTTGATTTAAAAACTTGATTCCAAGCGCGGCCGCGGCTCCTGTTCCGCCGTCGTTTGTCGCGCTTCCGCCCAAGCCGACAACCAGTTTGCTGATACCTGAACCGGCGGCGTGTGCCATCAGCTGTCCAACACCGTATGTCGTGGTCCGGTCGGCTTGTCTGTTATCGCCCACCAGCGGCAGGCCCGCCGCCGCCGCCATTTCTATTATCGCTGTCTCATCAGGCAGCAGACCGTAAAATGATTGTATATCTTCCATAAAAGGACCTTTGGCCGAGACAGGTACTCGCTCACCGCCAATGGCACTGATAAAAGCATCAACACTGCCCTCACCGCCATCAGCGACAGGTATGCTGACAAGATTGGTCTCCGGATAGATCTTGCTGATCTCCCCGGCCATAATCTGGCAGATTTCTTCAGAACTCATGGTACCTTTAAAGGAATCAGGAATTAGTACTATTTTTTTCATAACAGCCTCCTTGTATGTCTTTTTGGTCTGTTCATTATTTTGCGGAGTCATCCAGACTCATCAACTATCAGAATATGATTGTTCATAAAGGATGATAATAAGCATACCAGAGACTGAATAAGAAAAAAAGCAGTGGTCAGGATAGTAGTCAATATTGAAAAAGCGTTATCATAAAATAAACGGCCATATAGAAATGCCTGAACAGGTTACTGCTCAGGCTAACTTGATATAAGAGATTCTGCCATTAACAAGTGAGGCTGAAACTACAGAACAACCTCAAAGCTTTGCCTAACATGGTCAATTGTGTAAATTCTGCTGTCAGTGGAACTGTTTTGAGCTTTTTTGCTGAAGCTGCGCGTAAAATCAAAACGCTCCCAGAAATGCATGGGGAAAAAAGTTCGTGGTTTGAGTTTGTTCAGAAAATATTCACCACCTAAATAGCCATATTCATGAAGACGCGGATCAACAGGGAAGAAAGCGATATCTATTTTCTCACCTTCTATTTTCTCGACAACTTCTTTGAAACTTTGCTCATACTCAGCCAGTTCAGCAGGTGTGGATTCATCATGCCAGTACCACCAGTTCAGGTCACCAGCATGGAAAACAGCGCACTCATTAAACCGCGCCAGAAAGGAAACCCCTTCATCGGTTGAACCATAAGTTGATATCTGAAGATCTTCTATCTGCATGTCCTTGTAAGGATCAATAAAATAACAGTTCTCGAGCGGTTTATCTACTTCAACATCACTGCTGAGAATATAACGGGTTTTTTTGCCAAGGTTATTAAACGCGAAAATATCAGGGTCAAAATGATCATGATGGCCATGACTGACGAATATAAAGACTTGCTCAACCGAGGCATCATGCACAGCCTCAGAAACAAAGCGAATATTCTTGTCCCTCTCATCTTTATCAGCATGGTCACTAAAATAATCAAAGATGAGCAGTTTGCCATCTACTTTCACATAGAAGCCACTATGGTGGATATACGCTACCTGTACATTTTTATCCATCCTATTTATACGCGAGAGTTCAGATCATACAAAGGAATGCCTGTATGACGAAAAACTCCGCTAACTCCTTTCATATACAGCTTTGTTAACCCTTACAGGACAGCGAACCGCTGGCCAATACAGAGAAAAATTACGCTGGCTGCTGTCTGATTCCGATTGAAAAAGGATCAGCTCAGCTTGATCTTCATTATAGTGCTAAAGCAATGCAAACAGCAAGTTTAATAACGTTGTACTTTTCAGTCAATCAATACAATAAAGACTCGTGTTGTTACTTTAGATTGTCAACAGCGGCTTTTTCAACTGGCAGCCCACGGGTGTACCTATCGAAAAACTGATTGAACCCCTCAACATCAGCAGGATCAGGCTGCATCACATCGCCCATTTGACCAGCAAAGATTTTCTTGTCAAGAAAATCTGACAAGGATTCCTGATCAGCTTTGTTAATCATGAATGATGCCAGCAGCGCGATACCCCAGGCACCGCCCTCACCAGCCGTTTCCATGACAGATATAGGCGCGTTGGTTGCTGCTGCCATCATTTTCTGCCCAACTTCTTTAGTTTTGAAGAATCCGCCATGTCCCCTGATCTCACTGACTTTCACCTGCTCCTGTTCAAACAGGATCTTCAGTCCCGCCTTCAGAGCGCCTAAAGATGAAAACAATTGTGTCCGCATGAAATTGGCCAGGCTGAACTGGCTGCCTGTCTCGCGGACGAACAGAGGCCTGCCTTCTTCAAAGCCGGTAATATGTTCACCTGATATATAACCATACGATAACAGGCCGCCGCAGTCAGCGGTACCCTCAAGGGCTTTATAAAGCAAGGTGTCATATATTTTGGGTTTTGCGACATCGAGTCCAAGTGCTTCTGTATACTCAATAAACAAACGGATCCACGCGTCGTAATCAGAGGTGCAGTTATTTGAGTGAACCATGGCAACAAGATCGCCCCCCGGGGTTGTAACCAGATCCAGTTCACTGTAAACTTTCGATAATTCTTTTTCCAGCACAATCATCGCGAAAACGGATGTCCCGGCAGAAACATTACCGGTTCTCACCTTAACACTGTTCGTAGCGACCATGCCGGTGCCGGCGTCTCCTTCGGGAGGACACATTGGAATACCCGCTTCAAGCTGTCCTTCCGGATCAAGCAGCCTGGCACCTTTATCTGTCAGTTTGCCGGCCGGCTCACCGGCTGTCATGACGTCAGGTATCAGATCTTCAAGGGTCCAGTTGTATGAACAAGAGCTGATTTTCTGATTGAATTGATCAATCATGCGCTGGTTAAATGACTTTGTCTCAAGATCGATCGGGAAATAGCCTGAGGCTTCACCGACACCTAACACTTTCTCTCCGGTTAACTGCCAGTGCAGATAGCCGGCCAGTGTTGTCATGAAAGCTATTTTTTCTACATGCTCTTCCTGATTCAGGATAGCCTGGTATAAATGAGCGATGCTCCAGCGCTGAGGTATTGGATAATTAAACAATTCCGCGAGCTCGGAGGATGCCTGCCCGGTTATATTATTTCTCCAGGTACGGAAGGGTGTCAGCAGTTTGTCATTGCTGTCAAAAACCATGTAACCGTGCATCATCGCACTAATACCAATCGCACCGGTCGTTTTTATTGTTAGTCCATATCGCTCCTTGACATTTTGGGCCAGTTTTTGGTAGCTGGTCTGAAGTCCTTTCCATATATCTTCCTGGCTATAGGTCCAGATATTATCTATATAACTGTTTTCCCAGTCAAAACTACCGGAAGCGATAGGAAAATTATCTTCGCCGACCATTACCGCTTTGATGCGTGTTGATCCTAGTTCAATACCAATGGCTGTCTGTCCGCTTTCAATTACCTTCTTAATGTCACTTACTTGTTTTTCCATGGTCACCTCTCCTTGTATAACTTTTTGCAGCTCGGTAAATAGTGTCAATTCGAGCTGGTTGAAACTATAAATGGTCTGATCCATTAAAGCCTGCCAGTGTCTATTCAGATTATAACAGATTTTTCATGAGTCATTTCACCTAAAGTCGCTGTAAATTAAAAGCGACGTGCTTGTTTTGGATAATAACGTGAGCTGAGTGATTTTACTTGCTCACTTTCCAAATATGAATTTAGCCAGCATAAAGGTATAATAATTCTATATTTAATGATGGTTCGAAACGCTTGCCCTGATTTAAGAAAGCGTTTTAAGCTGGACACACAACTGAAAAACACCGGGAGACAAAATGAAAGAATACACAAAAGGTGCTTTTGCGACCATTTCAGCCTATATATTATGGGGATTGCTGCCTGTATACTGGAAATCTGTACAGGCCGTGTCACCAGACCGTATGATCGCTCATCGGATTATCTGGTCCTTTATGTTTCTTTTTATGCTGCTTCTGGTTCGCCGCCAGCTGCCGCAGATTAAAATCACGATCAGTATCCCTGGTCAATTGAAAATACTGACGGCAGCATCTGTCATCCTCACGCTCAACTGGCTGACTTTCATATATGCGGTTAGCAGCGGACAGGTTATTGCCGGAAGCCTTGGTTATTATATGAGTCCGTTGTTATCCATCGCGCTAGGTGTTATCTATTATAAAGAGAAATTCAAGACCAGCCAGATTCTGGCGATTGGCCTGGCTGCAGCCGGCGTTATCGTGATAACGGTTTCTGCCGGTAAATTCCCCTGGCTGTCACTGATATTGGCTTTAACTTTTGGCTTATATGGGCTTTTAAAAAAGAAGACCCTGGCTGACTCTGCTGCTGGTTTGGTCATAGAGACCGGCTTGATAGCGCCGCTTGCTCTTTTATACCTCATTATAATGCCAGCGCCTGGCCTGGTTTCGGTATCTGAAGCGGCGTCTGGGCCAAGTATGCCACAGGCAGGCTCGCTCTGGCTGATGATTCTGGTATCATTGGCTGGTATCGTGACGGCCGTTCCCCTGATGCTTTTTTCCTATGGTGCTCGTAAACTAGATCTTTCCATGATTGGTTTTATGCAGTATATAGCGCCTACTTTAATGCTTGTTCTGGGTGTTTTCGCTTATGATGAACCGTTCACTGTCGCACATGCGATTTGTTTTACGCTTATCTGGTCTGGCCTGATTCTGTATACAAGTACCTGGTTCAGATTTAAACCAGGTACGCGACAGCCTGCCGGCTCAAAAGACTCATGAAGCACAACAGTCATATGTCCTGCAGACGCGTTGCGGTAACTGTGAATATTCATCATAAATTGCTAGTTTTTTTATGAGTTTTGTAGTTAAAAAAGCTTAAAGCAGGGCCATAATTGAAAATTTTCTAGAGCAGGCGTTGACATTTTGCGTCTTCGCACTATACTATTGCGTTGGAGGCCACTATGTTAAGATTTAATAGAAATATGCGTAATGTTCGCAGTCTGGTGTTGCTGTTGCTGGCAGCAGCTGTTCTTTCCTTACCCCTTCTCGGCCTGACAGCCGGACAGGAAGTCCTTCCTCAAAGCAATAACGATCAAATTAAGTTAGATACACATGTGTCAGAAAACCTTGAGATTATTGAAGAACCATCTTCAGGTCCACTTGAAATGCTGGAGTATTATACGTCGGAAAGCGACATATTATCACGTTCGGCTGACTATCATACAGCGTTGGCAGATGAAATTGACGTGTTGTCAGCATCTTCTGAAGATCTTGATCTGGAAGCGGGTGAAGACCAAATAACCGCTGAGCTGCAAGTGGAACTACATATCAATGCTCAACTGGAGTCCTTTTCCGAGGCTGACGTTTCAGCAATTGTTTTTCAGGAAGTTGATTATCCGGTTTATGTTACAGTGAGTAAATTAAATATGCGTGCCGGTCCCTCAACAGACGCAGAAGTCCTGACCCAGCTTAAAATGGCCGATAAAATCGCCTGTCAGGGAGAAAATGAGGCGTGGCTGGAAGTCAGCCATGATAGCCTTACAGGCTATGTGGCCGCGGAGTACCTGTCTCGGCAGATGGTTTTTCGCCCTGTTGATCAAACTATGTACGTTGATTCAAGCGCTTTGAATCTGCGTGAAAAACCAACGACTTCCGCGTCAGCTATCACAAAACTGAAAAAACATGATAAGCTGACCCGTACAGGCATTGGTGATGGCTGGTCAGCTGTGACGACAGCTAATGGTACAAAAGGATATGTTTACACGCAGCACTTGACTGATAAAGCGCCGCCTGCGCCAACACCTGCGCCTGCTCGCTCATCTAATACATCCAAAACAAGCAGTAATGAAAATGAAATAGCTTTATTTACTCGTATTGTCGCGATGGAAAGCGCATCTCAATATGGTTATGAAGGCTACCTTGCTGTAGCGACGGTGATTATGAACCGGGTCGCCAGCTCGCGTTATCCAAATTCTATAACCGGTGTTGTGAGTCAACCGGGCCAGTTCAGCGTATACACGTCAACCAGAAAACCTTATTACAATGATAATGTTCGCAAGGCTGTTCGCGACTCGCTAAACGGCAAGCGCAATCTGCCTTCGTATGTGCTGTTTTTTGCCATGCCGCATGCTTACGAGCGAAACGCGGCAAGAGGCGGTGTTTTTGGCAGACTTGAGGTTTATGACATTTCGCATGGCCACGTCTGGTGTTATTATGCCGCTGACCGGAAATAAGGGTTTCAGACATACGAAAACAGGCAGCTGGCAAGTGTAGTTCATTATATGCCGACCTACTATTAGCTGAAGTGTCAGTTATGAGAAGCAATCGATAAAGCCTCTGGCAATCCTCAAGAAAATGAAAGTAGTATCAGCGATAAATTAGGCCGTGTCAGGAAACTGGCACGGTTTTTCGCGGGCTTTCTTCCGGCTGTTCAGATTCCTGTGCCCAATCAGTTGTTATGGCCGCTGACCATCTTATTTGCCGATACCCGGGCTTGATCGAGTAGAATTTATTCTTTTGAGTATAGAAATGAGGAAAAACAAAGATTTTCCATCATTCATATTGATTATCCATTTACAGTATTGACAATAAGGTATTATGCTTAAACAAAGTTGGTATTATCGACATCATGTGATGCATTGAATAATGCAATGAAAGTTGAAATGATTATAATTACATTTACCATTAGGTGTTAATCCTTCTGTTACTTAACTTTGGATATCCAGATGGTCTGCGTTCAAGAACTCAAAAGGGGTTAATAAATGCATAAGAATGAAGTAGTTAACATAATAAAACGAAAGGGATTTAATTATACCCCTGTCTGGTATGATTATTTTGCTGATGAAACAAAAGAGAAATACGGTTCAAGAATAGACAACTTACTGGGGAAATATCCTGACGATCTGTCTGTCTGCCTGCTTGATGAGCAGGATTGGGGGATACAATATAAGCACGCGGCTGGTGGTGTGGGTAAACATATCTCTTATAATCCTTTGGCAGACTGGGATCATTATGATGATTTTATGCGTGAAATCCCCAATCCCAGAGAACCTTGTCTTTTTGACCAGTTGAAGCTGAGTCGAGAAAAAAATCCTGACCGGTACATGATGGGTGGCTGGTGGAACTTATTCTTTGAACGTTTCCATTACCTGCGGGGGATGGACAACGCGATGGCGGATCTCATTCTGGAAACAGATAAGGCAGCAACATTGCTGGATAAACTGGAAGAGTATTTTCTCAGCCGCAGGGTGGCTTTAT
>SLMY01000113.1 GCA_007133255.1 Clostridiales bacterium | reverse complement strand
TTTATGATGGTCAAACATGAAACGCCCGGACCAGTTGTCGCTGACCAGCAGCACATTAGGAGGTTTAAAATGGCTTCAAACCAGAAAATCAGGATTAGATTGAAAGCTTTCGATCATCAGATTCTTGACGAAAGCGCAGAAAGAATTGTTCAAACCGCACAGCGGACAGGTGCGAGTATATCAGGACCCATTCCACTGCCGACGGAGAAGGAAATCGTGACCATCCTGCGTTCACCGCATGTGAACAAGGATTCACGCGAACAGTTTGAAATTCGGACACACAAACGCCTGATCGACATTCTTGCTCCGAACACGAAGACTGTTGAATCACTGATGAAACTTGAGATGCCGGCGGGTGTCAATATAGAGATTAAACTGTAAGGTATTCACCGTCAGGCGAAACATGCAGCCTGGCGACGGTCATGTTCACGGCCGCAGCTGTGAACCAATAACCTGGGAGGTATAGACATGGGAAAATTCATGCTAGGCACAAAAGCCGGTATGACGCAGCTGTTTGATGAAGACGGCATCGCGATTCCGGCAACGGTTGTCCAGTGCGGACCCGTTGTTGTTGTACAAAACAAGAAAATCGAGACGGATGGCTATAAAGCGGTTAAGGTGGGTTACGGAGAAACTTCCGGAAAACGTGTTAATAAACCGGACAGCGGTCAGTTTACAAGAAGCGGCACCGAGCCTCTTAAGATTTTGCGCGAGTTCAAATCAGATGATGATTTTGAGTTAGGTCAGGAAATCAAAGTGTCCGACATGTTTAGTGTTGGTGACGCTGTTGATGTAAGCGGTGTTTCAAAAGGAAAAGGGTTTGCCGGCGCGATTAAACGTCATGGTCAGAAAACAGGTCCCAAGACACATGGTTCGATGTATCATCGCCGCGTCGGGTCTATGGGCGCGACAACTGATCCCGGCCGTGTTTTCAAAGGCAAGAAATTACCCGGACATATGGGCGCGGAGCATGTGACTGTGCAGAACCTGGACATTGTCATGGTTGATGGAGAAAGAAATATCCTCGTCATCAAAGGCGCTGTACCCGGACCTAAAGGTGGCATCGTGGAAATTTGCACGTCTGTCAAGTCCAAGTAATGCGGCGCAAAGGAGGAAATTAGAAATGGCTAAAGTTGATGTTTACAACATGGAAGGATCTGTGACAGGCAGTATTGAGCTTTCCGACGCCATCTTTGGAATAGAGCCAAATCATGATGTCATGCATCGTGTTGTCCTCAACCAGCTGGCTAACCGCCGGCAGGGGACTCATTCCACGAAGACACGCGGAGAAGTGCGCGGCGGCGGCAAAAAGCCCTATCGTCAGAAGGGAACAGGCCGTGCCCGACAGGGTACAATTCGTGCAGCCCAGTATATCGGCGGCGGAATTGTGTTTGGCCCGAAACCCCGGGATTACAGTTACACATTACCTAAAAAGGTTAGGCGTCTGGCATTGAAATCAGCTTTGTCAGCTAAAGTGACAGAGCAAAAGCTGATTGTTGTTGAAGCGCTTGAGTTTGACGCGATTAAAACGAAAAAAATGCTGCAGGTGCTCAAGAATCTTAACGCAGCAGAGTCTACACTGCTTGTAACGGAAACCCGTGATCAGAAAGTAGAGATGTCCAGCCGCAATCTGGTTGGTATCAAGACAGCACTGGTCAACACAATCAATGTGTTTGATATTCTCAAATTTGATAAGTTTGTAGTAACCAAGGATGCTGTCCTGAAAGTACAGGAGGTGTATGGTTCATGAAAATGCCGCAAGACATTATCATCAAACCGGTGATAACAGAGAGAAGCACAATGGACGCGGCCGAAGGGAAATATACCTTCGCTGTTGCGCCGTCATCCACCAAGACCGAAATACGGCAGGCTGCCGAAAAACTGTTTAGTGTTAAAGTACTGAAAGTGAACACGGTTAACTACGGTGGCAAGAAAAAACGCATGGGTGTTCACCGGGGTTTTACATCATCCTGGAAAAAGGCTGTTGTGACAATCGATACAAATCCTAAGGCCCAGACATTTCTGGTCGAGGGCGGCAAATCAAGCCAGTCCAGCCGTAAATTCAAGACTGAAATAGAGGAATTTGGATTCGGCCAGTAAGCCGGAAGACTTAGAGAAGGAGTGAATCAACATGGCAGTAAAAAGCTATAATCCGACTTCTCCAGCCAGAAGGCAGATGACAACGGCAGATTTTTCCGAGTTGTCTGGCAAAAGCCCTGAGAAAAGCTTGCTGGTGAAGAGAAAGAAAACTGCAGGAAGAAACAACTACGGCCGCATTACGGTTCGCCATAAAGGCGGGGAGAACCGTCGCAAAATCCGTGTGATTGACTGGAAACGCCAGAGAGATGACATTCCTGCGAAAGTTGTCAGCCTGGAGTATGATCCCAACCGCACAGCGTTTGTTGCGCTCATTCAGTATATCGATGGACAGAAAGCCTATATTCTGGCCCCTGACGCGCTTAAAGTAGGCGATACCGTTCAGAGCGGCAACGCTGCCGATATAAAAACAGGCAACGCGATGAAAATTGAACGGATACCAGTTGGTACCGTTATCCACAACATTGAGCTGAAACCCGGCAAGGGCGGCCAGATGGTTCGGACAGCCGGCGCAGGTGCTCAGCTGATGGCAAAAGAAGAAAAATACGCTCAGATCAGACTGCCGTCAGGTGAAGTGCGTATGGTTCCAAGCAACTGTCGGGCAACCATCGGCTATGTCAGCAACAGTGAACATGAGAACATCAGTATCGGCAAGGCTGGCCGCAAACGTCACTTAGGTGTCCGGCCAACTGTGCGTGGTGTTGTTATGAATCCTGTTGATCATCCCCATGGCGGTGGTGAAGGCAAGTCCCCTATCGGTCGTCCCAGCCCGGTTACCCCCTGGGGTGTTCCGACGCTTGGAAAGAAAACACGTGACCGGAATAAATCTTCCGACAGATTTATTATCCGCAGAAGAACCAAATAACGAATGGAGGCTTGCGACTTATGAGCAGATCTACCAAAAAGGGATTCTTTGTTCAGGAATCTCTCATGAAAAAGATCGAAGCGATGAATGAAAAAAATGAGAAGCGTGTTATCAAGACATGGTCCAGGGCTTCTACCATTTTCCCTGAAATGGTTGGTCATACAATTGCTGTCTATGACGGACGCAAACATGTCCCGGTATATATGTCAGAAGAAATGGTTGGCCACAAGCTGGGCGAGTTCGCTCCCACCCGGACTTTCAGAGGCCACTCGGGTTCTGAAAAGACAACCAGTGCCCGCTAAGGGCTGAACAGGGAAGAAGGGAGGACTATAAAGTGGAAAAAAAGGTTATGAGCAAAGAATATATGCTTGAAAACCGCGAGGACATTCTGGCTCAGTATAATAAACCTGTAAAGAAAAATCGCAGACCCGCTTTGCTGACTAAAAAAGAACGTAAAGTGCTTGGTGTTGGCCGGGATCAGGGCCGTGCGATCGCACGTAATATTCGTATTACACCTCGCAAGGTGAACATTGTTGTAAAACTGATTAAAGGCAAAACACTCGACGAAGCTTATGCCATCCTGCAATATACGCCGAAAGCGGCGTCTCCTGTACTGGAGTCATTGATCAAGTCGGCTGAGGCGAATGCTGTCAATAATAACAGTTTGTCTCGCGATGCGCTTTATGTTGCAGATTGTTTTGCCAACCCCGGTCCGGTTCTGAAAAGAATCATTCCAAGAGCTAGAGGCAGCGCATCAAGAATTCATAAACGGACCAGCCATGTAACGGTTGTCCTCAAAGAGAAGAATTAAGGAGGCTGACAGATGGGCCAGAAGGTTAATCCGCATGGACTGAGAGTGGGCGTCATCAAAGATTGGGATACCAAGTGGTACGCCGACAAGAAAAATTTCAGCAGATTTCTCGTCGAGGATAAGATTATCCGCGATTTTGTGAAAGAAGAGTGTTTCAGAGCTGGTGTTTCCAGAATTGAGATCGAACGCAAAGGTGAAGAAAAAATCCTTGTGTCGATCTGGACTGGCAAACCTGGTATGATTATCGGTCGCCAGGGTGCTGGTATTGATGATCTGAAAAAGAAACTTACATCACGTTTTAAAAGGATGTTTTTTATTAACATCAATGAAATTAAATCAATGGATACTGAAGCGCAGCTGGTAGCTGAAAATATTGCCAAGCAGCTTGAGGATCGTGTTTCTTTCAGGCGTGCAATGAAACAGGCGATGGGTCGTGCCATGAAAATGGGTGCCAAGGGCATCAAGACGGCTGTTAGCGGTCGGCTTGGCGGAGCTGAAATTGCCCGCAACGAGCATTATCATGAGGGTACCATCCCGCTGCAGACGCTGCGTGCTGATATTGACTACGGATTTGCAGAAGCAAAAACAACATATGGCCGTATAGGTGTTAAGGTTTGGGTCTATAAAGGCGAAATCTTCCCTGCGCCTAAGAAAAGCCAGAATACGGAAGGAGGCGAAGCCTGATGCTGCTTCCGAAGCGCGTTAAATACAGAAGACAACACCGCGGCAGAATGACAGGAAAAGCAACACGCGGTAACACATTAGCATACGGTGAGTTCGGCCTGCAGGCGCTCGATCCTTGCTGGATAACCAGTAATCAGATTGAAGCCGCACGTATCGCGATAAACCGGTTCGTTCGCCGAGGCGGACAAGTATGGATCAAGATTTTTCCGGATAAGCCTGTAACCGCCAAGCCGGCGGAGACACGCATGGGATCTGGTAAAGGTTCGCCTGAATACTGGGCTGCGGTTGTAAAACCAGGTCGCGTACTATTTGAAATAGCAGGGGTTTCTGAGGCAAACGCACGTGAAGCGATGCGGCTGGCCTCTCATAAACTGCCATGCAAGACGCGGTTTATTGTCAGGGATAAGGAAGGTGACGTTAATGAAACTGAGTGAGATTCGAGATAGGTCTTTCGCTGAGCTGAACGAAGAACTCGTTGCCTTGAAAGAAGAATTGTTTAGGCTGAGATTCCAGCATGCTACCAACCAATTAGAAAATCCCCTGCAGCTAAGAAGCGTAAAAAGGGATATCGCCAGGGTGAAAACGATTCTGCGAGAGCGCGAGCTCCAAGGCATAAAAGAGTGAAAGGGGAGACCGTCATGAGTGACAGGAGACTCAGAAAGACCAGAGTGGGCCAGGTCAGCAGCGACAAAATGAATAAAACGATCGTTGTGGACGTCACCGAAATGGTGCGTCATCCGTTATACAAAAAGTACATAAAACGGACGTTTAAGCTTAAAGCCCATGATGAGAAGAATGAATGCACGATCGGTGATAAAGTCAGAGTGATGGAAACAAGGCCGCTGAGTAAAGACAAGCGCTGGCGCCTCGTTGATATCATTGAAAAGGCAAAATAACGCTGCTGTCGGTTATTCGGAAGGAGTAAAAAAATGATACAAGTGCAATCAATCCTTAAATCCGCCGACAACACTGGAGCCAAAGAGATGATGTGCATCAAGGTTCTCGGTGGATCCTGGCGTAGATTCGCCAATATCGGCGATGTCATTGTTTGTTCGATTAAAGAAGCAACGCCCGGCGGCGTTGTCAAGAAAGGTGAAGTGGTGCGTGCCGTTGTTGTAAGAACAAAAAAAGGTGTACGGCGTGCAGACGGATCCTATATCAAATTTGACGATAATGCTGCTGTCATTATCCGTGAAGATAAGAATCCGCGTGGAACCCGTATCTTCGGGCCGATCGCCAGGGAGCTAAGAGAGAAGGATTATATGAAGATCCTGTCGCTCGCTCCAGAGGTTCTGTAAGGAGGGAAGACGCGATGAGTAAAGTACACATTAAAACTGACGATAAAGTATATGTTCTGACAGGCAAAGATGCTGGTAAAACAGGCAAAGTGCTCAGCGTATCACCTGACAAAAATCGTGTCATCGTTGAACATGTCAATATGGTCACAAAACATAAGAAACCGCGCGGCCGTAATCAACAGGGCGGCATTATCACACAGGAGGGAACCATTCACAGTTCAAACGTGATGCTGGTTTGTGCTTCCTGTAAACGTCCTTCGAAGATTGGCCGCAAAATCCTTGAGAATGGTGAAAAAGTCCGTGTCTGCAAATCATGCGGAGAAGTGATTGACACTATTCGTAAGGGAAGCAAATGAGGCGACAGGAGGTAGACATTCATGTCAAGATTAAAGGATAGATATTTGCAGGAAGTCGCTCCGGCGCTTCAGCAGGCCTTCAGCTACAAGTCGCCGATGCAGGTTCCCAAAGTTGAGAAAGTGATTCTCAATATGGGTGTTGGCGAAGCAAAAGATAATCCGAAAGCGATCGATAACGCTGTGCGTGATATGAGTACGATTGCCGGCCAGAAAGCGGTTGTAACAAAAGCGAAAAAATCTGTTTCTGCTTTTAAACTGCGTGAAGGCATGAATATTGGCTGCAAAGTGACACTGCGCGGCGAACGCATGTATGCGTTTCTTGATAAATTCATCAATATCGCGCTGCCCAGGGTCAGAGACTTTCGCGGTGTCAACCCAAATTCTTTTGACGGTCACGGTAATTATGCGCTGGGTGCCAAAGAACAGCTCATCTTCCCGGAAATCAATTACGATTCAATCGATAAAATCCGCGGGATGGATATCATTATTGTAACGACTGCCGGAACAGACGAGGAAGCACGCGAATTACTTCGTCTGATGGGCATGCCGTTCAGCAAGTAAGCGGGAGGAATATGACATGGCAAAAAAGTCATTAAAGAATAAACAGCAGAAGCCGGCCAAGTTCAGCACGAGAGCATATAACCGCTGTAAACTATGCGGTCGGCCTCACGCATATATCCGGAAATACGGCATCTGTCGAATCTGCTTTAGAGAACTTGCATACAAGGGACAAATCCCCGGTGTTCGCAAGGCTAGCTGGTAAGCAGAACGTCAGGAAGGAGGAAGTATACTATGCAGATCACAGATTCAATTGCAGATATGCTCACACGAATCCGTAATGCCGGTACTGCCGGTCACTCAAGTTGTGAGATCCCCGCTTCAAAAATGAAGCTTGATATTGCTCAATTACTACTTGAGGAAGGCTATATCAGCCGTGTAGAAAAAATTGAAGATAACAAGCAGGGTACTTTGCGGGTCACACTCAAATATAGCGGAAAGAAATCTGTTATATCAGGCATCAAGAGGATTTCACGTCCGGGCCTGAGGGTTTACGCCGGCAAAGAAGAATTGCCAAAGGTTCTTAACGGTTTAGGAATCGCGATTGTTTCAACATCACACGGTGTCATGACGGATAAAAAGGCCAGAAATACAGGTGTTGGCGGAGAAGTGCTTGCCTATATCTGGTAAGAATAGATTACTCTGAAAAGAAACAGGCAAAGACTGTTTCATAATCTCAAGAGCAGGAGGTTGCTTATGTCAAGAGTTGGCAATAAGCCGATTGACATTCCCAGCGGTGTTGATGTAAAAATCAATGGCAAGGTCGTCACGGTAAAATCAGGAAATAAAGTCCTTGAACAGATCGTACATGATGATATGATCGTCAAAATAGATGGTAATCAGGTACTCGTTTCAAGGCCAAGCGATGAGAAGAAGCACCGGGCCCTTCATGGCCTGACAAGATCACTGGTCAACAATATGGTGGTCGGTGTTTCGCAAGGCTTTGCGAAGAATCTCGATATTAACGGCGTTGGATACAGAGCTCAGAAACAAGGCAGTAAAATTGTTTTCAATTTGGGTTACTCTCATCCGATCGAAGTAGAAGAACCCGCAGGTATTACACTTGAAGTACCGGCACCCAATAAGATTATAGTTAAAGGCGCGGACAAACAGGTGGTTGGCGAAGTCGCCGCCAAGATTCGTGCGCTACGGCTGCCTGACCCGTATAAGGGCAAGGGGATCAAGTACGACTACGAAGTGCTGAGACTCAAAGAAGGCAAGACCGGAGCGAAAGCTCAGTAAGAGAAAGGGTGAGACGTAATGATCAATAAACCGTGCAGAAATGAAGTAAGAAAACGCAAGCACGCCCGCGTGCGCAAGAAGATCAGCGGCATGCCCGAGCGTCCGCGGATGTGTGTCTTTCGCAGCTTGTCCAATATATATGTTCAGTTGATTGATGACACGACTGGTGTTACACTTGCCAGTGCGTCAACAATGGATAAAGAAATTAAGGACAGTGTCAAGAATGGCGGCAATAAAGAGGGTGCGGCGGAAGTTGGCAAATTGATTGCCAAGAGAGCGCAGGCTGCTGGTATCGAAACAGTTGTTTTTGATCGCGGCGGATATATCTACCATGGCCGGGTTGCGGCTTTGGCAGACGCTGCCCGTGAAGCGGGCCTTAAATTCTAATCAGGAGGAAATAACATGCGCATCGATCCAAGCACACTTGATTTAAAAGAGAAGGTCGTCCATATCGGGCGTGTTGCCAAAACCGTTAAAGGTGGCCGGAACTTTCGTTTCGCCGCTCTGGTTATTGTTGGTGATGAGAACGGCCATGTGGGCAAAGGCCTTGGCAAAGCAGCCGAGATTCCCGACGCGATTCGCAAGGGTATTGAAGATGCTAAGAAGAATATGATTGAAGTTCCGATTCTGGACGATACAATTCCACACGAAGTGTTCGGTCGTTTTGGTGCTGGAAAAGTCTTGATGAAGCCGGCGGCAGCTGGTACTGGTGTTATAGCCGGCGGCCCGGTCCGTGCGGTTCTTGAACTTTCCGGCATTAAGGATATTCGTACAAAATCACTTGGAACGAATAATCC
>SLMY01000147.1 GCA_007133255.1 Clostridiales bacterium | reverse complement strand
TCCAACTAACGGTGGAATGCCGCCGCAACTTACTCTGCAAGAACATTTCAGTCCGGAACTCAGGAGTGATGTTCAGTTTATTTCTAATGGGATCGGACTTTCACTATCACCGACTCGCTGAACCGTTCAAAATAACTTACTGTCTCCCTCATCGTCTTTACGCGTTATTCATTTAATTATAATTTGTATAAACATATTTGTCAACGACTGCGCCGCCCGGGCTTTTTGCTTAACTTCGTGAAAAGCTAATATCGGAACGGATAAGGGTATGACAGATGGAGTTTGCCCACGACAAGAAAAATCATTGTCCGATACCTTAACACATGGCTACAGGTCCATCATGATTTGTCCGTCAGGTAACAGACAACAGCAGAAAGCTGTGCTACACTAGCTTTGCGCGAACAGGCAGATGAGTAGTCGTTTCAAGCTGGAGCCTGTTTCGCCTTTTAGGAAAGCTTCGGCCGCTAGCTGATGAACAGAGATTAGCGATATAAACCATGAGTGACTATGCGATGCTAACAATAGCTCTTAATAACGAAAACCTGACTTTTCACACCGACCCCTCCCTGTTTTCACCGGGAGGACTTGATCCTGGAACCGCGGCTATGCTGTCTTGCGCCTCTGTCACAAATACAGATAAAGTACTTGATCTGGGCTGCGGATATGGCGTAGTCGGCATCTATCTGGCCAGGCTCATAGGTTCGGAGCAGGTCACCTTGTGTGATATTGATCCAATCGCGATCAGGTTAGCCAGGCAAAACAGCCAGATCAACCAGGTATCAGGGGTTCGGATCATTCAAAGCGATGGCTTCAATCAAATAGATGACACCGGCTATACGCTTATCTTATCAAACCCGCCTTATCACACTGATTTTAGTGTGGCGAAACACTTTATCGAAAAAGGCTTTAATCGTCTGGCTCTGGGCGGGAAAATGCTCATGGTCACCAGGCGGAAAAAATGGTATAAAGAAAAATTCATCTCTGTTTTCGGCGGAGTTAAAATTATCGAAAAAGATGGGTACTATGTGTTTATCGCTGAGAAGCGAAGTCGTTTATATGCCGCTAAAACAAGAGGAAACAAGTGATACAGCGTTATTTTAAATAAGCACTTGCCTTCTTATCAGCGTCAGTCTTGTGCTTCGCTTTTTCTCTCTGTTCTGGCTTTTCACTTATAGAATCCGCTGCCAGCAAGCTATCCTGGTCCTGGTGACGTTTCTTAATAAATCCTGCTATCATCATTGATAAGATAACAATCACCAGGCTGATCGAAAATGGAATGATGAAATCACGTGACAGCGGATCGGCAGCGCTTCGACCGACAAAAACAACCGGTATCATTGCCGGAGTCAGGCCTAACAAAGACGCGAACAGATATTCAATATAGCGGATATCGATCGATCCGAAAAAAATATTTGTCACCTCCGCTGGCGGTGTTGGCAGGAAGCGAACCGAAAAACAGCCAAGCGAACCATGGCGCTCAGCTGAAGCCACAATCCATCTTGAAACCTTATACTTGTTCATGATCGGTCTGATTCGAACCAGATTAGACTTACGGCCAATGTAAAACCCGATTGACAACTCAAGCGCCAGTCCTAGATATACAATTATAATCGCCTGAGTGGCAGGCAATAGAAATCCGGCTGTCAAATAAATTAATTTCAGGGGAATAAACCACAAGATGCTTTTTACAGCGAAAAGAACGATCAAAAAAGCCATCGCATAAACAGTTGTCTCAGATAAAGCATCAAAAAACAGATTCCAATCAGTTACGAGCGTATAACACCTGACCACAAACAAAACAGTCGCAAGGATCAACACTAATATTGCCGCTATCCTGAAAGGAATCAAACGCTTTAGCCCATTCGTTACATTTGAGTAAAATAACATGTCATTGACCTTTCCAGCTGGATTGATAGAGTTTGAGATTCATCTGGCCAGACTGACTAAAATTATCAGTATTCTGACTATACCCGCAAAACAATCCATTCCTATTATGCCTCAATTCCAATCTTCAGGCAATTAATCGCTGCGTTTTCAGCTTTACTACACATTTTCAGAAATTCACGTATAATAGATCGCGTATTAATTTAAATTAAATTGGAGGGATCACATTGTCCCCAACAGCTGTTATTTTGTTCCATAAACTTATTCGAGATTTACTCTCCAGATTCAACAACAAACTGACGACCGACCAGGCTGATGCCGTGCCTGACACCAAAATTTCAGGCGAATTTTCCGTGCCTGGCACCAAAGTTTCAAGCGGGTTTTCCGTGCCTGGCACCAAAGTTTCAGGCAGATTTTCCGTGCCTGGCACCAAAGTTTCAGGCAGATTTTCCGTGCCTGGCACCAAAGTTTCAGGCGAATTTTCCGTGCCTGGCACCAAAGTTTTACGGCTGCTGCTGGCAGTTTTGTTGATGCTGATGATGTTGGCTGGCTGCCAGGCTGATGGCACTGAGACTGATCTTGCTTCGACTTCGGAGGAGGTTAATGCTGCCGAAAGGGTGGATCAGCGGGTAGCGGGTAATCTGCATTATCAGAATTTTGTCTATCAGATCGGCCAGACGATTGTTTATACGTCGGCTGATGACACCTTGAAACGTTCGAGAATTAACGCGAGCCTGGATGCTACACTTAGCTTAGAGCCTGGCAGCCAGTTTGCCAGCAGTGAAGAGTTTCTTTTTTATACGGAAAGCAGAATAAGCGGAGCGCTTTATAAAATGGATCATGATGGTACGAACAGAGTCAGAATCAGCCATACAATAACAAAATATCTGTTGCAGCATCAGGATCTTTTGTACGCGATTGATATTGAAACCCATCAGCCTTTTAGTCTTTCTCCAGATGGAACGAATCGTCAGATTCTGCATGACGCCATGGCGACGAATCAGGTTCTCTACGGCAATGATCTGTATATTGCGTTCGCTTCAGCTGATCAGGGTGTCTGGCACTTTAATCTTGAAACTGGAGACGCATGGCCTGTCCTGGCTAAAACAGCTGTCAGTATCAATGTGGCAGATGGCTGGCTTTACTATTCAGATCCAAACCAGCAGGACCGTATCTTTGCCAGCGAGCTCCCTTCGAGCACTGACAGCGAACCTGATACCAGCAGCAGCACAACTGAAGACGAGTCCGATCATAATGTTGAGACGCAAGATGAATCTGAGTCTGAGCGAATAAATCAAACGGATAACACCAATACTCATCTTGCGAATCAGGTTATCCAGATATCAGACAAGCGCTTTGATAAGCCATTCATTCTTCATGAAGGCTATCTGTACGCACCGGATCCTGAGCGCCAGTACCGGCTGTTTCGCTGGCCGGTACTGGCAGGGCAGTCGATTGATCTAGAGCACGCTGATATGATCATCGATGACGTTGTCGCGTCTTTCGTGATACTTTCAGATTATATCTATTATCAGAGGCCGGAGAGTCTTCGTATCTACCGCGTACCAATTGATGGCGGCCGCCCAGTCAGAATAACTTAAGACCCTCTTCCCTCCTGTCAGCACGGCTTTTCAGGCGGTCAGCGGTTCAGGTATGAATTATTCGCTTTTTCACGGTTCCAGACTGTTGCTGGTCCATGACCGGGATAGATAGGGAGCTTTTGTGTTTCCGGTTTATTCAGGCGCTGTGATAGTTTTTGCAGTGATTTGATCAATTCCAGACTGTCACCTCCTGGCAGGTCGGATCTTCCTACTGATCCGGCAAAGAGCGTGTCGCCTGAAAACAAGGCTATTTCACCTTCGGGGCCTGTCAGCAGCAGGCAGATAGACCCCATACTGTGCCCGGGCGTGTGCAGCACTTCCAGTGAGTACTGTTCATCAAGTGTTATTATCTGTCCCTCTTTGAGCAGCAGATCTGCTTTCCGAAAGGTTTTTTCCATACCCATATAAACAGACAGATTATCTTTTGGGTTGATCAGACTGCCTTCTTCAGTATAATGGATTGCCAGTTTCGCCTGGCAGAAATCACGTAAAACATCAGCCCCGTCAATATGATCAAGATGGCCGTGGGTGGCAATCAGAAGATCAGGTTTCGGCCAGCTTTCCGGCAGACGCTGAGGATCAATAGACGGATCAATTAGTATGCTGCTGCTGCCAATTCGGATGACATGACTGCAGGACTCAAGCGGCCCATAAGGCAAGGTGCGAATCTCTAAATGCTGTTTCAGCTGTTCAGGCCGTCCTGGCTCATTTTGACCAACAGGTCGCTGATTTCTTTGGCGCTTCGTTTCCGGGTTGGGGCGATTATGTTTGTTCTCTGATTCTGTCATATATTTGTCCTCACTCTCAGATGATAATAACACAGCTGCCGTAAACTACATTATAACAAAAGCGCTCCGGAACCCAGAGCACTTTTCTGATGTTTCTTGTTAATTTTTGACGGATCAGGATCTGCTAAACTCAAGACAGCAAATGGTTCGCTTCGCTAATCACTGTTTTCAGCCTGTGCCTTGCCTGGTGATTCCAGCCAGATGGTCACGGGCCCGTCATTAATCAGCTCTACTTCCATTTTCGCGGCGAATTGGCCGGTCTGAACCGGAATCTTTTTTTGCCGCATCGCTTCACAAAAATCAAGATACAGTGTTTCTGCTTTTTCGGGTTCTGCTGCTTTTGTAAAACTAGGCCGGTTGCCTCGCTTCATATCACCGTAAAGTGTGAACTGAGAAACAACCAGGACTTCACCAGCTGCCTGCCTGATGTCACGATTCATTTTGCCGGCTTCATCATGAAAAATACGCATCCGGCTGATTTTTCCGGCCAGATAGTCAATCGCCTCTGCCTCGTCAGCTTCCCCTACACCAAGAAAGACCAGAAGACCTGGCCCAATCCGGGCCACAGTCTCCTGCTCAATGGTTACAGATGCTTTTTTAACTCGCTGGACTAACGCTCTCATAGTCAGTAGGCGACACCATGCTGATACATGGATGTGGCGACTTTCTCGAAGCCAGCGATATTAGAACCAAGGACGAGGTTATCCGCGTCACCGTATTCCGCGGCCGCTTCACTGGCGGCTTTATATATATCAACCATAATCTGCTGGAGTTTTTCATCTACTTCTTCAAAGCTCCAGCTAAGGCGCATGCTGTTCTGGCTCATCTCAAGTGCTGATGTCGCGACACCGCCGGCGTTGGCGGCCTTGGCAGGTCCATAGATGATTTTATTCTCCAGGAACTGTTTGACAGCATCTGGCGTTGCTGGCATATTGGCACCTTCTCCCACAGCAAAACAACCGTTTTTAATCAGCGCGGCGGCGGCATCACCATCCAGCTCATTTTGAGTAGCGCTTGGCAGAGCGATATCACAAGGAACCGTCCAGATACCTGTACAGCCCTGGGTGTAAGTCGCGTTGGGTTTCTCTTTGGCATATTCATGGATGCGAGCCCGGCGAACCAGTTTGATTTCCTTAATCAGCTCAAGATCAACTCCGTCCGGATCATGGATATACCCATCTGAGTCACTCATCGTGACAACCTTCGCGCCCATCTCAGTGGCTTTCTCATGAGCGAAAATCGCGACATTACCAGAACCGGAAATGGAAACTGTTGACTGTTTGAAAGATTTACCCTTTGCTTTCATAGCTTCTTCCATGAAATAGCAAAGGCCATAGCCAGTTGCCTGAGTTCTAACCAGAGAACCGCCCCAGTCCAGTCCTTTACCGGTCAGAACACCGGTATGCGTATTGCTCAAACGTTTATACTGACCATACATATAGCCAATCTCTCGAGCGCCTGTACCAATATCGCCTGCCGGAACATCTGTGTCAGGGCCAACATGGCGCCAAAGCTCCGTCATAAAACTCTGGCAGAAACGCATGATCTCATGATCACTGCGGCCACGCGGATTAAAGTCAGATCCACCCTTGCCGCCTCCGATCGGCAGACCGGTCAGGGAATTTTTGAAAATCTGCTCAAAACCAAGGAATTTAATAATGCCAAGGTTAACAGACGGATGCAGCCGCAGGCCACCTTTGTACGGACCAATCGCGCTGTTGAACTGAACACGGAAACCACGGTTAACATGTACTTGACCGTCGTCATCTACCCAGGAAACACGAAAGACGATTTGCCGCTCTGGTTCTACAAGCCGGTCAAAGATACCCGCTGCCACCCATTCCGGATGTTTTTCAGCAACAGGCTCAAGGCTCTCAAGCACTTCTTCCACGGCCTGCAGAAATTCAGGCTCATTAGGATTTCTCGCTACAACCTGATCATGGACTGATTTTAAAATGTTCATGTATTTGCCTCCTGATATTTTAATCGCGCTTTGCAATTTTGATGTAAGTTGACAGCCTTTTCATTGGCTCACTTATAAATTTTAGCCTTATTTATCCTTAGCGTCAAGGATATATGCAAGAATTATAATGTTTACTTGCAATAAAACCAGCACGAACTAAATAGTCGGGGCTAACATCAGATTACTCACGAGCAGGCTTTCAATCATTTAACGTAAGAATCAAACAAATTAACGAGTACAAAAAAACGGCCGTCAGGCCGTTTCTATAAGATAATCTATGGATGATCAAGCTGTCGTGGTTCCCGCTTGCGGGATCAGCGAATCAATTCGCGCCAGTCAAGGTCACCACGGTCGAGCGCCAGGACCAGCACTTCCGCCGTCGCTATATTGGTCGCCACAGGAATACTATTTGTGTCACAGGCTCTTAACAACGCGTTTGGCGCGTCATATGACTCCAGCATGGGATCACGCAGATAGATAACAGCATCAACTTCGTTATACATAGCTCTGGACGCCAGTTGATCAATACTACCGGATATCTCAGTTGAAAGGCCGATCACATCAAGACGTGAAGCGTCACGAATCAGGCGTGATGTGTTAAATAAGGAATACATTTCATGATGCTTAAGAATCTGACTATACGCTATGCAAAAATTCACCAGCAGCTCATGTTTTCTATGGTCGGCCAATAATACAATGTTCACCAGGTTACCCCCTCTGTCTTCTGTCATAAGGTCATTGATCATATCTTCCAGATGATCTAATCGATAACTATTTTAACTGTCTTCCTGCGCAGTTACAAGTATTCAGGTTTTATTTTTGAATAATGCACATAAACTGTTCCGGGAAGCTGGCATATTGCCAGTATTAAAGTTTATTTTGCTTCTCATTGACCTCACTTGTTAGCGGTGTTCTATGATGAAACATCAGCTGTCATTCATCATCGTCATCTTCTTCCTCGTTTTCATCCTCATCTGTTTCCTGATCGTCTAATTCGATCGGATCAAGCCAGCCGGGCTGCAGTAATTCGTCTCCGGGTCCACTTGAGCTGTCAAGATTAAAATATGCTTCAAACAGGTCACGGGCTATCGCGATTGTGTTGGATCCCCAGCGCCCTTTCTCAATAATCTGTGCGACAGCAACCTGTGGATTATCAGCTGGCGCATAGGCAATGAATAATCCGTTTGATGATGAAAAATCTTCATGTCCTGTTTCAGCTGTACCGGTTTTGGCGGCAACTGGAATCGGGAAGCCTTCGAACGCGTCGGAGGCGGTTCCTTCACTGGTCGCGGTGACAGCCAGCATAGATTCGCGTACCACGTCAAGCGTTGACTGCTGCATGCCGATATGTACACGCTGAGGTTCGTTTTTAAAAACAATTGTACCGTCTGGGCGGGTCACATCGGCGATCACATAGGGTGTGACACGATAGCCAGTGGCCAGTGATGCTGTATAAACAGCCAGCTGCAAGATGGTATAGCTGTTATAGGACTGGCCAATCGAGGCCTGGCAGGTATCAGCGATACTCCAGTCACGCTCTTCAACTCTGATCAGTGAATGTGTTTCACGGCTGGCCCGGTAGCCCAAAACCTCACCTGGTAAATCAATGCCGGTTTGCTCACCTAATCCCAGTTTGCGGCCCCAAGCGTCAATTTGGTTGATCGTGGTATCAACACCTAGCTGAAAGAAATAAAGATTGCATGATGTGGCCATGCCTCTGGTAAGGGCCAGGTTGCCATGACCGGTTCTGGGCCTCGACAGACAGCTCCAGTCCAGACCGCCAATGTCCATGGTCCCGGTACATTCATATGTGCTGCTAAAAGGTGAGATAGTGCCTGATTCAAGTGCTGCCACAGCGGTAACAGCCTTAAAGGTTGATCCCGGCGCGTAGATCTCGGATATCGTCCGATTACTCAAGGGCTTGTTATGATCGTCGGTCAAATATTCCTGAATTCTGTCAGCCGCGTCGTCATCCCAGCCCTGGATCAGAAAATCATTTGGATCGTACCCGGGATAGCTGGCCATCGCCAGAACCTCTCCGGTATTGACATCAATCATCACCACTGAACCGGCGTCAGCGTCGCGATAAGCGTCGGCATCCTCATCGTGACGGATCTCATCGATGACGCGCTCGAGTGAACGAAGCGCGACCTGCTGCAGTTCCATATCAAGGGTCAGCCGCACATGATTGCCCGGAACAGGATCTTTACCAATATTTTCTGAATAGAACATCCCTTCATCTTCAGCGACTGTCCAGATATTATAAGGTTTCACACCATCTTGTCCGGCCAGATATCGCTCCGCGATTGCCTCTACACCAGCCTGACCGACCATAGCGTCGGGCGCGTAACCCAAATGCTGCATTTCATTATACTGGCGAGCGGTAATACGCCCTACATACCCCATCACATGGCCGATATCAGGTACCAGATCGCTGTAAACACGTTCCGTTTCACGGCTTGAGATTACACCCATGAAACGGTAGTTTTGCTCATTGATGATAT
>SLMY01000100.1 GCA_007133255.1 Clostridiales bacterium | reverse complement strand
GAGTTGCTGATAGTAAAACAATTAAAAGATGTGAGTCTTTAGATCCAGTCACTTTACCCGGCTTTCAGTGTATCTATACATAGCGAAGCATATTCCTTCGCAAAATGTCTGACAAACAGACATGAAGCTTATCAAGAAATAAAGTTATGGCTTATTGCTGTATACCGCTGTCGCGGTTTCAGATAGAGAACGAAACATAAGGAGGAAAAATTATGTTTAACAAAAACAGGAGATTCAAAACCATTCTATCACTGCTGGTGGCAGTTATGATGATCGCCGGACTTTTCGCGATCACCGGCTGTCAGGAAGAAGAGGAAGAAACACCTTATATCGCGGTTGTTTCTAAAGGATTCCAGCATCAGTTCTGGCAGGTTGTCAAAGACGGTGCTGACGCTGCCGCGGAAGAATTTGGAGTTGAAATAACCTTCGAGGGCCCGGCTTCAGAATCAGAAATCCAGGCACAGGTGCAGATGCTGGACAGCGCTCTGGCCAGAAATCCCAGCGCGATCGCGCTGGCTGCCTTATCAACTGAATCGGTTATTGATCAGCTGAACAGTGCCATGAGCAACAATATCCCGGTTATTGGATTTGACTCAGGTGTTCCGGAAGCGCCTGAAGGATCTGTGCACGCGAACGCGTCAACCGACAATACCGCCGCCGGCGCGCTCGCCGCGGAGAACATGTATCCGGCAATCGAAGACAGACTCGGCAATGGTTCGCGAATAGCCGTTATATCACAGGACGCGACCAGTGAATCAGTGACCAACCGTACCTATGGTTTCATCAATGAGATGATTGACCTGCTTGAAGCTGACGGCTATGAGACAATCGCGGTTGTCGGGCATGACAGGTACAGCAACAATGTAGACGCGGATGGAGCCGATATCGTGATTGATGTAGGCATCAGCGCCACAACCGGCGCGACCGATATCGCCACAACAGTTTCATCACTGCTGGGACAGGATAATGTGATCGCTATCTACGGTTCAAATGAAGCCGCTGCGAACGGCATCCTGCAGGCATCCAATGAGGGCTCAGATCTGACAGCGAACAATATTGTCGCGGTTGGCTTCGATGCCGGTGAACGCCAGAAGGCTGCTGTCCGGGCCGGGCACTTCCTTGGCTCGATTACACAGGATCCATACAATATTGGTTATAAAGCGGTTGAACTGGCTTACAGAGCGTTCCAGGGCGAGTCCGTATCCGATGTTGATACAGGCGCTAAATTCTATACCAGTGAGAACATGGATGATGATGATATCAAAGACCTGGTTTACGATTAAGGTTCGCCAGGCAAGTCACGGACTGTTAGACTGACTAACAATCAATGATTGGCTTAACTGAAAAACAGGCCGGCATATCATAAAGATCATGCCGGCCTGTTTCTTATCAAAGGCAAGGTATCTTTTTATTGGACAATGTCCTCGGCAAGCTTTTTCAGCGCTTCACGGTAGATAGCCGCTGAAGCCAGAAAGGACCGGAAGGTGATGGCTTCATCAACCTGATGCGCGGTAGATTCATCAGCGTCAAAGCCGGGTCCATAGGCAACGATATTGGGCATGGTTCTGGCGTACGTGCCGCCGCCCATCGCGATCGGTTCACTGTTATCGCCTGTGAGCGTGTTGTAGACATCAGTCAGGATCCGCACCAGATTTGAGTCTTTAGGCAGATACAGCGGTTTCATGTGATCAACGATCTTTACAGTACCGTTATAGTTAAGCAGATCTTTTTCAATCTGGCTGATGATGGTCTGGCTGTCCTGTGTGACGGGATAGCGGATATCAATCAGAAGCTCACTATGTTCGGCATCTATAGCCAGCACACCCGCGTTGACGGTACTTTCGCCTGACTCATCTTCAAACTGGATGCCCAGGCTTTGGCCATTCGTTTCAAATTTAAAGTATGTCTGGAACAGATCAACAAACGGATGCGACACGTGAGCTTGTGCCAGCTTATCAGCCGCGTCCTGCATAGCGATCGCGATCGCGTTTTTGCCGCTTTCCGGTTCAGCCGCGTGAGCCGGTATGCCTTCATAGTTGACTGTCTCATCTTCATACCCGCCGCTTGCCGCTTCAGAGAAGTGTCGCCAGTTCAGGCGGCAAAGGGCAGGCACCATATTCGGTCTTTCTCCGGCTTTACCGCTCATCAGCTGCAGTGATCTGCTTTCAGCAAGCTCTCCGTGAGGTACCGCCAGCTTCAGCCAGAGCACCCCTTTTTCGGCGTAAATGGTTGGGAATCCCGCGTCAGCTGTAAAACCGGCGTCCGGCAGGTCGGCGTGCTGACGATAGTATTTCATGCAGGTCATGCCGCTTTCTTCATCCAGGCCAAGAATCAGCCGGACGCGGCAATCGGGTTGAAAGCCGCTGTCGGCCAGCGCTTTCATGGCGTAAAGAGAGGCGATGGCCGGTCCTTTATCATCAGAAGTGCCGCGGGCGATAATCCGGTCTGGCGTAACAACAGCCTGCCAGGGGTCGTGCTTCCAGCCGTCACCAGCCGGCACCACATCAAGATGGCAGAGAACCGCGATCAACTTGTCGCCTTCGCCCCATTCAACATAACCGGCATAGTTGTCCAGATTACACGAACGAAAACCCAGTTTTTCGCCCAGCTTAAGAAAATAGTCAAGCGCTTTCACGGTTTCATCACCAAAAGGCGCGTTCGGGCCGGGCGTGCCCTTGGTGCTCGGAATGGCGCAAAGCCCGGCCAGGGCATCGGTCATGTCCTGTTTATATGCCTGCATCGATAAAGCCAGCTCATCGAGCTTCTGAGACATCCGTGCCTTGTCTGCCTCACTTCTCTCTTCCGAAGCATCGCCTGCCCGCCCCGGCTGTTCAGAAACGTCATGAGGTTCATCTGTCTGATCCTCTGAAATGGCCGCGTCCGGGCTGTCTGGCTGATCAAATGTCACTGAATCAGATTGAGCATCCAGGCCGGCTGCCGCGGATTGTTCTGGTCGCGCCGGTCTTTGCGCCTTCTTTGCGGTATCATTCGGCGGTTCATCCATCTGATCATCTGCCTCCGCGGGCGGGTTGATGAAGTCAACCAGGTCTCGTGATTCGCATTCTGGATGCAGATGGCAAAGCAAACCATAATATAAACCTTTTGTTTTGGCTTTTTCACCACAGACAGCACAGGCGTCTGTTGGCAGTTCATATAAATCAAGCAAGCCTGAAATCTGCGCCAGCAGATGTTCCATTTTATCAACGGACAAAGGAATAAGCGATTCTTGTTGCCTGATACAAATGAAATTATCATCCAGCTGAAAATTTCTCAGACGCAGGCTTTTATGATGCTCATCCAGAAATTTGGTCAGCGCTTTAAGGCCTTCCTGAGAGATACCGGCTACTGAAGTCAGAAAACCTTTGAATTTTTTGCCTTCAATAGCTGTGAACAGGTATCCGTTATAGTCACCATAAGCTGATTCCTCTTCCGCGTTAATGCGCCAGCCATTCTGATCGGCCAGCTTTTTCAATTGTGTTGACAGCATAAATCTCTCCTTTAACCCTATATCTTAATCAAGTGCGCGGCACCTTTTTTGTGCCTGTCCGTTCAGTCATGAAGATGAGTCTGAACAGCCTTTATGAGCCTGACTTAAATGAGCTTTATCAGTCCATTACCAATATATCTTAAAACCGGCTGTAAAGTGTGACATGAAAACGAAATTTTCAAAGATAGCAGTTGCGAAAAAAACCTGTACATGTTACAATTGCCACGGCCAAAATAACACACATGGGAACAACATGCCTGTTGCCTGTCCAGAACTGGTCAAGGCTGCACCCCATGGAGGATTAAACAGGAGGAAATTTTTTATGGCTGTTATCAGTATGAAGCAGTTGCTTGAAGCCGGTGTCCATTTCGGACATCAGACCCGCCGCTGGAACCCTAAAATGGCGGAGTACATCTATACCGAACGCAATGGTATTTATATCATTGACCTTCAAAAAACGGTCCGAAAAGTAGAAGAAGCGTATATGTTTGTACGTGAAGCCGCTATGAGCGGTGGTTCGGTTCTTTTTGTCGGAACAAAAAAACAGGCTCAGGACTCCATCCGTGAAGAAGCTGAAAGATGCGGTATGTTCTATATCAATAACCGCTGGCTTGGCGGTACATTGACGAACTACACCACCATCAAGAAGAGAATAGCCCGTCTGGAAGAACTTCAGGCGATGGAAGAAAACGGGACCTTTGATGTTCTGCCCAAAAAAGAAGTTTCCAAGCTTCGGCTTGAAATGGAAAAACTGGACAAGAATCTGGGCGGTATTAAGGATATGCCGGGTCTCCCCAGCTGTGTTTTTGTTGTTGATCCGCGTAAAGAGCATATCGCTGTACTGGAAGCACGCCGTCTGGGTATCCCGATTGTCGGTATTGTTGATACAAACTGCGATCCGGAAGAAGTTGATTATGTTATTCCCGGTAATGATGACGCGATTCGCGCCGTTAAGCTGATCGCCGGCAAAATGGCTGACGCTGTTCTTGAAGGCCGCCAGGGTGAGCAGCTTGACATGGCTGATGTCCCGGAAGGCATGATGGATAGTGATGAAGCTGATGAAGCTGACGAAGCCGAGCAGGCTTAATAAAGGTTAAAGCTGGCAACTGAGCGGCCACGGTTTCTCTGAGCGCTGTAAGCGCGTCAGGCTATGGCCGTCCAGGTTGATGATAGGATTTATTTTTGATATGGAGGTAGTGAACAAATGGCAGGCTCAATAGAAATGATTAAAGAATTACGCGCTAAAACCGGTGCCGGTATGATGGACTGTAAGAAAGCGCTTGCTGAAAACGACCAGGATCTTGATAAGGCAGTTGCCTGGCTGCGCGAGAAAGGCATTGCTTCTGCGGATAAAAAATCATCACGTATCGCCGCGGAAGGTGTGGTTGACGCTTATATCCACGCCGGCGGACGTGTGGGTGTTCTGATTGAAGTAAATATCGAAACGGACTTCGCGGCGAAAAACGAAGATTTCAGGCGTTTTGTCCGTGACCTTGCCATGCAGGTTGCCGCGATGAGCCCGCGCTGGGTGTCAAAAGAAGAAGTACCGGCGGATGAACTTGAGAAAGAGAAGACCATTGTTCGCAACCAGGCCCTGAACGAAGGCAAGCCGGAGAAAATCGTTGATAAAATCGTTGAAGGCCGTCTGAGCAAGTTCTATGATGAGAACTGCCTGCTTGAGCAGCCTTATGTTAAAGACGATTCAAAGAAAATCAGCACCCTGGTTAAAGAGATGATCGCTCTGGTGGGTGAGAATATTTCTGTCCGCCGCTTTACACGTTATGAGATGGGTGAAGGACTGAAGAAGCGCGATGAGAACTTTGCTGATGAAGTTATGAAGCAAGTTAAATAATCATTGAAGAGGCATGAATTTCATGCCTCTTTTTTTTAGACGGTTCATTTATTGGAGGTTGATATGGCTGCTGTTTATAAACGTATTTTGCTGAAAATAAGCGGAGAATCACTGGCTGGTGATCATGGACAGGGAATTTGCAATGATACTTTGCATCGAATCGGCGATACCATTCACCGGTTGTCCAAGCTGGGTGTTGAAGTCGCGGTTGTTGTCGGCGGCGGTAACTTCTGGCGTGGCCGGACCAGCAATGATATGGACAGAGTGACAGCGGATCATATGGGCATGCTGGCTACATCGATCAATTCGCTGGCCTTATCGGACGCGCTGGAGCAGGCAGGGGCGGTTACACGAGTGCTGAGCGCTATTGAGATGCGGCAGATCGCTGAGCCTTATATCAGAAAGCGGGCTGTCAGACATCTGGAAAAAGGCCGTATTGTCATTTTTGCCTGCGGCACCGGCAACCCGTTTTTTTCAACCGATACAGCGGCCGCGCTGCGCGCCTCTGAAATTGAGGCCGATATTATGTTCAAGGCCACCATGGTAGATGGTGTCTACGATAAAGACCCCAGAAAACATGCTGACGCTAAACGCTTTGAGACAGTCACGCACGACCAGGTGCTGCAGCTTAGTTTAGGGGTTATGGACGCGACAGCAGCCGCGCTTTGCCGCGATAACCAGGTGGCGATCGCTGTCTTCAGCATTGAAGATCCTGATAATATTATCCGGATGGCGATGGGCGAGAAGCTGGGCACCATTGTCAGCTAAGTGACCGGTGAACACGCCGCAGACAGGCTCTGTTTACCGGTTAATCAAGACAGTTTCACCAACAGCAGGCGGTAATGGACACTGAACGGGATCATGGCGTACTTTTTAAAGTAAGTCGTGACCCTGTTCTTGTTTTATGTCGAAGCCGCGAACACGCGTGGCTTCAGCCATGAGATGAATTGGTTTTACGCCTGAACCTGTCATTGTCTAAAAAGAATCGATCAGCTATAATAAAACAAGCATCTTACAGTCCAAGTATTTCATCTGTGGAGGTATTGATTATGGCTATGATAGAGCTAAGCAAGGCATCTTATAAACCTTACAAAGAAAAAATGAAGAAAACAGTTCATGTACTTCAGGATAACCTGAACGCGATCAGAGCCGGACGGGCCAACCCTAAAGTTCTGGACCGGATCATGATTGATTATTACGGGGTTCAGACTCCTATCAATCAGGTCGCTAATATTCAAGTGCCTGAAGCACGCATGATTACCATTACGCCCTGGGATCCATCGACGCTGACCGCGGTTGAGAAGGCGATTCAGACTTCAGACCTGGGTATTAACCCGAATAATGACGGCAAGATGATCCGCCTGACTTTTCCTGCCCTGACAGAAGAAAGGCGTAAAGAGCTGGCGAAAACAACCCATAAATACAGTGAAGAGGCCAAAATAGCGATACGCAATATAAGGCGTGAAGCGCTGGATAAGTTCCGCGGTCATCTAAAGAAAAAAGAGATGACTGAAGATATGCTGGCTGAAGCGGAAGAAGAAATACAGGAACTGACTGATCGGTTTATTGAAGAAGTTGACACACATACAGCTGAAAAGGAAAAAGACTTACTGGCTATATAAGCTGATTGACCGGGTTGACAGGGTACTGGCTTGACCTGGTGCGGCAAACCAGAAATGGCCGGGCGTAGAACACCCGGCTCTTTTGTGAAAGGATATAAATGCGTCTGATTGACCGAATCATTCACTGGATCTACTTCAGCCGTCTGTTCAATCGGCCGAGTAAATCGGATCAGGAAGTGCCTGAGCAGCCTGGATTTGATCCAGATGCGCTGAAGGTGCCTAAGCATCTGGCTGTGATTATGGATGGCAATGGCCGCTGGGCACAGCGCCGCGGCCTGCCGCGTCAGGCTGGTCACCGCCAGGGGTCGGAAAAACTTCAGGATTTGTGCCGGATGTGCGGCAGGCGTGGGATTAAGTTTCTGACTGTCTACGCTTTTTCAACTGAGAACTGGAACCGGCCGAAGGATGAAGTTCATACACTCATGTCACTGTTTGTTGAGTTTTTCAACCGATACGATAATCTGCTGGCTGAAGAAGGAATCCGGGTGCGGTTTTCAGGTGATACGGGTCAGCTGCCCGATCATATTCAGGGCATTATTAAAAAAGCCGAGGCGGACTCATTCAACCGGCAACGCATGCAGCTGATTATCGCGATCAATTATGGCGGGCGCCGTGAACTGGTTCAGGCCTGCCAAAAACTGGCACAGAAAGCGGCCGCTGGCGAGATCAGCCCGGAGTCGATTGATGAAAATATGGTCAGCCGTCATCTGTATCTGCCCGATGTGCCGGATCCTGACTTGATTATCCGACCCAGCGGCGAGCAACGATTATCGAATTTTTTGATCTGGCAGTCGGCTTATGCCGAACTGTGGTTTTCTGATGTGCTCTGGCCGGATTTCACCGAATCTGACCTGAACCAGGCACTGACAGCTTATACGCGGCGCGATCGCCGCTATGGAGGAATAAAGAAATCGTGAAGCAAAGGATCATTACAGGGGTGCTGTTCACAATCAGCGTCGCGTTGTTTGTTGTACCGGGGATATGGCATCCTGTTTTTCCAATGGCCATGCTGGTCATTGTCACGATCTGGTCTGGCAGCGAGCTGGCCCAGGCTTTTCATGCCTGTGGCCTGTACCCCAGCCGGGCCGCGATCCTAAGCGGTGTGCTGCTTGTGCCGCTGGCCGGTTTTCTGCGGCTTTCCAATCTGCCGCTGGCCGCGGCACTGTCTATAATGGCGGGGCTTCTTTTTTTTCTGGTGATGTTTGTCTGTCTGTATATGCTGATTCACCGCGGCCCGGAATGCCTGCCGACCGCGGCTCTTTCTTCCGGACTGCTGTTGTATTTAAATGTGCCGGTTGTAATGGCGTCTTTGACGCTGTTGTTCCTTGAGCACGGATGGCTCTGGTTTACCCTTGGCCTGGTGTCACCCTGGTTGTCAGATGTCTTTGCCTATTTTACCGGCTCAGCGCTGGGCAGGCATAAAATTGTCCCGAAAATCAGCCCCAAAAAATCGGTTGAAGGTTTCTTTGGCGGCCTGGCCGGAACCATGCTGGTCCTGGGCCCTGCTTTTTTTCTGCTTCGCGATACTTTCGCGGTAGACAGCCAGCTGACTGGCTGGCATGTTGGTTTCGGGCTGGCAGCGGCTATGCTGCTCAGTCTGGCATCGCAGCTGGGTGACTGGCTGGCGTCTGGTCTGAAGCGCTGGTGTAAAATTAAAGATTTCGGCCATTTTCTGCCCGGACACGGCGGTATGATGGATCGTTTCGACAGCGCGCTGCTGACGCTGCCGCTGGCGCTGGTACTGGCTGTTATCCATCAACAGCTTTTCTGATCAGCCTGAAGCTGCCCGAGAAACGTGCGTGT
>SLMY01000066.1 GCA_007133255.1 Clostridiales bacterium | reverse complement strand
CACTCTCACACCAATATCAACCTGATTATTAATCATTTTCAGCTTCAGTTTCTTACACTGGTCACTGAACCATTCGGCTCCGGAGCGTCCGGGCGCCACAACCAGCCAGCGGCAGGTCATGTCACCTTGACTGGTCTGAAGTTTAAATTCTTTTTGTTTGTCTTGCTCAATTTCGGTCACTTGCGTCTGACACATTAAGTCTAGATGCTGCTCAAGAAAATCGTATTGCGCGGCCAGGATCTCACGGTTACACTCTGTCCCCAGATGCTTGCAGCTGGCATCAAGCAGATGCAGATCATAGCCAATCGCTTCTTTCCTGATCTTTTCAGCCGCCGGGGTTTTGGTTGAATAAACTTCATCTGTCGCGCCGAATTTCTGATTCACCTTGTCAACATAATTAATCAGGTCCATCACTTTTCCATCCGGCATGTAATCCGTCAGCCAGCCGCCGAACTGGGTTGTGAAATTAAACTTACCATCGGAAAAAGCACCGGCACCGCCGAAACCACGCATAATAGCGCAGTAGCGGCAGCTGACACAGTTGTTCGTTTTCTTCTCAATAATCGGGCAGCTGCGATGGCGGATATCCATGCCCTGCTCAATTAAAGCGACTTTCAGATTAGGCCGCTTCGTTATCAGCTCATATCCGGCAAAGATACCGGAAAGGCCAGCACCAATGATAATCACGTCATATTGTTTACTCATTTAGTTTCCTCTTAACAGTTGTTGACTTATGACTCTATAAAAGTGCTAATTACAGAATGCTGCCAGTTACTTAAAGCTTATATCCCCATAGTTAAAAAAGGGGGGTTTCGCTTTTCGCTTTTAATAGTAACTGCTTCACTGTTTATTATAACAATTCGCAGCGTTTGCTGCTTGGACTGTGTGCTGCGAAAACTCGCTTTAATCTGGCGCGACAACATCCTGCCGCGGGCTGCCATGCTGCTGAACTGGAATAAATCCCAATTCTTCCATACTGGTCAGCTGCTGATTGACCGCGTTATGCCGCAAGGTGGCATACAGTTCCGCCTGAACCGCCGCATAATATGGAAGCACAAAGAAAACGCCTATACCACAGGCAATCACACCGAGAAGAAACCAGCCGATAAAAGACAAATCCAGGATAAACATATTAAATTTATGTCCGGATGTCAGTCCCATTGAAAGCTTCAGAGCACGTTTGTAGCCAATCTTCGGATTGTCTCCCAGAATCCAGGGTGTCATCCGATAACTGTAGCTTTTTATAATCGCTGGAATGGAAAAGGCGATACTGCCGATCACCCAGAAGACAATTAGTGGCATAGCTTCCCATAAGAATTGTCCCAGCATTTCCTCCGTTATATTCTGGCGGAAAACCTGAAGGTTGATCATGCGGGCTACAGCGAAAAACGTGACCAGAATTGTAGGAATAAAAGCCAATAGTCCCCACAGGAACAAAAAGAGATTCATCCAGAACATACTGCCAACAACAGGAAGGAAATTGCCATAGCGGAACGTGTGAAACAGCTGCCCGATCGCCGGAGTGGCCTGTGATTCACGGTTGCGTGAAAACCAACGGTTGCCGCCAACCTGGATGACCGGCGCGATGAAGATTGAGTAGGCCAGGGCAATCAAGCCTGCGAACAAGCCAATCAGCAGCACCAGTATAAAAATATTGCTGCCAAAGAATGAGTCGAACGGCATGTTAAAACTGAAATCGCCGCTGAATGGTTCACCATGCCAGGGTCTGAAAGAACTTCCATTGCCAAAGATATTAAAATCACCTGCGCTAAAACTCCAGCTGAAAGTTCCCGAGCCAGACGTCAGCAAGCTGACCAGCAAAGACACCGCGAAGGCCTGCCAGTATTTACCACGCAGATTTTCCTTTGCCTGATATTTCAAATCACTTCTTGTCCACATAAAAAAGCCTCCTCAAAAACGTTCTTCTTAATTATACCGGATTTTGTCCGGCTTGTATTTATTTCGTGACCGATCTTTTTGACGATTGGATTGATGATTATGTTCTGCACGGCTATAATAGTGGGAAGACTAGAGCAGGGGGATAATAATATGCAATGGATTGATGGCAGCATTACATCGGTTAAAGGTTTTAAAGCAAGCGGCGTCGCCTGCGGCCTCAAAAAAAATGATCAGCTGGATCTGGCACTTATTGTCAGTGAGAAGCTGGCCTCTGCCGCCGGCGTTTTTACAAAAAATAGAGTCAAGGGCCATTCTTTGCAGCTGACAATGAAACGAATTGAGAAGGGTCAGGCCCGGGTTTTGATTATCAACAGTGGTAACGCGAATGCCTGTGTAGGTGAAACGGGTGTTACCGACGCGAAAACCCTGGCATCGCTGGTGGCCAGTAAAATTGACTGCAAGCCTGATAATGTCCTGGTCGGGTCTACGGGTGTTATTGGCCAGCCGCTCAATATGCAGGCGCTTCGCGGCGGGATTGAGAAGGCTGTCAGCCAGCTGAGCAGTGATACTGATGCCGGACACATGGCTGAGAAAGCGATTTTAACAACCGATCTCATTTCAAAGGAGGCCGTTGTTCGTTTCCCCATAGGTGAACAGATGGTGACGGTTGCCGGTATGGCCAAAGGTTCGGGTATGATCCATCCGAACATGGCTACCATGATTGGTGTTATCGCGACCGACTGCGCTGTCAGCCAGCCGCTGTTAGCCACTATTCTTAATCGGGTTACAAATCGTACTTTCAACCGTGTATCGGTTGATGGTGAAACGAGTGTTTGTGATATGGTGATCGCGATGGCCAATGGCCTGTCAGGCGCCGGTACTATTCAGAAGGAAACGGCTGAGGCCGATAAACTGGAAAAAGCGATAGAGATGGTCTGCACCAGACTGGCCCGACTGATCGCCGCTGACGGCGAAGGCGCGACCAAACTGGTTGAGGTGCGGGCTGAAGGACTGCGCAGCCAGGAAGACGCGTTCAAAATGGTTACAGCCATTGCCAAGTCGCCGCTGGTCAAAACAGCCCTTTTTGGTGAAGACGCCAACTGGGGCCGCATTCTGACCGCGGCCGGTTATTCAGGTGCTGAATTTGATCCTGAACGAATCGACATTTATATCGGCAAGCTTAAAGTCTGTGAAAACGGGACAGCGCTCGCGTTTGACGAGGCCAGGGCAAAGGCCATCCTGGAGGAAAAGGAGATACTGATCCGTCTCATCCTGAAGGAAGGCGACGCTTGGGACCGTATGTGGACCTGTGATTTTTCATATGATTATGTGAAAATAAACGGCAGCTACAGAACGTAAGCGAATCGGCAGCCAGCTTAATCAATCGACAGCACGAACGCTTTTAACAGTTTTATGCCAATACGTAGTCTTATAACAAAAAAGCACCTCAGCAGATACCGACAGCGGTGTCTGATGAAGTGCTTTTGTTAATCAAATTTTCCAGCCAGCAACGGCGCTTATGGGATAGATGAAGGGTTCTCACGTTTCGCAGCCGTTATAACCGGCAGCAGTGGCCAGACAGGATATCCGACACACCAGCGGCAACTGTCGCTTACAGAAAATCGAAATGAATCTTGCCGTCTTTCATATCGGCTGAAATAGCTGACTTATCGCTTAGTTTGCCCGACAAGACCAGGTCAGCCAGCGGGTCTTCGAGGAGACGCTGAATGGTCTTACGCAGCGGGCGGGCGCCGTATTTGGGATCATAGCCCTTTTCAGCCAGATGATCCTTGACCAGCTCAGTGACAACAAAATCAAGCCCTTTCGCTTTCATCTGAGCGATCACTTCTGTGAGCATCAGATCAACAATCTTGCGAATTTCTTCTGCTGTCAACTCACGGAAGACAACAATCTCATCAATCCGGTTCAAAAATTCCGGACGGAACATTTCTTTGAGCACCGTCTGCACCCTGCTCTCGAGCGCTACATAGCCATCGTTGCCGAAACCAAATGTATTGGCCTTCAGAGTTGTACCGGCATTTGAAGTCATGATGATGATGGTATTCTCAAAATTAACCATCCGGCCATGGCTGTCTGTCAGTCGGCCGTCATCAAGAATCTGCAGCAGAATGTTGAAAACATCGGCATGTGCTTTTTCTATTTCATCAAGCAGAATCACACTATAGGGTTTGCGACGGATCTTTTCGGTCAGCTGCCCCCCATCGTCGTAGCCGACATAGCCCGGCGGCGATCCAATCAGCTTACTGACGGTATGCGGTTCCATAAATTCCGACATGTCGATGCGAACCAGCGCTTCTTCACTGTTAAACATTGCTTCCGCCACGGCTTTCACCAGCTCTGTTTTACCAACACCAGTCGGTCCGACAAAAATAAACGAAGCGGGTTTATGGCGCTTGCCGAAGCCGGCACGATGCCGGCGAATCGCACGGGACAGGGCAGAAACGGCCTGATCCTGGCCTACTACCCGTTCATGCAAACGTTCCTCAAGATGCAGCAGCTTCTCCGACTCGGTCTCACTGATTCTCTGCACCGGAATACCCGTCCACATCTCAACAACCCGGGCAATATCTTCACCGCTGATCTCAACCGGCTGGTTATCTTGTTCCAGATCTTTGAGTTCTTTTTCAACACGCAGCAGATGTGAGCGAAGATCGGCCTGTTTCTCATATAGATTAACATCTTCAGGACTGTTGGCGATCTGTGTTTCCACTTTTTCCATGTCCCGGTTCATGTCATCATAAGCATCGCGCTTTTTCTTCAGCTCAACCAGCGTCATATCCTTCAGGTTAGCGCTGGAACCTGCCTCATCGAGCAGATCAATTGCTTTATCGGGCAGAAAGCGGTCGGTTATATAACGTTCCGACATTCTAACGGCCTGCTCAATCACCTGGTTATCAAAGGTTACATGGTGATGCTGTTCATAATAATCGCGAATACCTTTCAGAATCTCCACAGACTCAGCGATGGATGGTTCATCAACAATCACTTTTTGGAACCGGCGCTCCAGCGCTGAATCTTTTTCAATGAAGCGGCGATACTCATCGAGTGTGGTTGAGCCTATCACCCGAATCTCACCTTTTGCCAGTGCCGGTTTGAGAATATTAGCCGCGTTCATCGCGCCTTCAGCATCGCCGGCACCCATAATATTATGCAGTTCATCAATAACAAGAATCACGTTTCCGGAACGGCGGGCGTCATCGACGACCCCTTTCATACGGCTTTCAAACTGGCCGCGAAACTGAGTTCCGGCAACCATAGCGGTCATGTCGAGCAGATAAACTTCCTGATCGAGTAATTTGGCCGGCACTTCACCCGCGTCTATTTTTACGGCCAGGCCTTCAGCGATCGCGGTTTTGCCGACGCCAGGTTCACCAAGGAGAACCGGGTTGTTTTTTGCCCGCCGGTTCAGAATCTGAATCACTCTCGCCAGCTCTTTATCACGGCCGATAATCCGGTCTATTTTACCCTGGGCGGCTTTCAATGTCAGGTTTGTACCAAACTGATCAAGAAATTTACGTCTCTTCTCAGGTTTGGGCCGCTCATTTTTTTCATTGGAACGGCTGCTTCGCCGCGTTTCGGACACTTCATCCGATTCACTGCCGATCGATGCCGGCAGCAGCTCATTTCGAGTGTCATCATCGTCATCATCCTGATCGGCTTCTTCGCTGGCCATATCCGCCAGCGTGTCCATATCAAGACTGCCGCTGATCAGTGATTTAAACAGCGCTTCCGGACTTTGCCCGTCCATATGCGACATCACATTATTCATCCGTTCAGTCAGTTCATCAATATTACTGTCGTTTATACCGGCTTTTGTGAACAGTTCATCCATACCGCCCAGTCCGGTCCGATAAGCGCACTTAAGACAAAGGCCTTCACTAATACGCTGGCCATTCTCAAATCGGGTTGTAAAAACAACAGCTACGTTCTTTTTGCACATTACACATTTTGCCATCAGAATCAAATTCCTTTTCTATCAGCAACCTGAGCGTCTGTTTCCCAGCTGTTTTCCAACTGTTGGTCAGGCGCTGCTTTTTTTCTGGCTCTTTCGGCCTGCTCTTGCCGGTCTTTTTAGTTTCTTGTTTTTATTATCCGCGTTATCTGGCTGGGCAGAAGCAAAATCAAATCCAGTAAGATCCGGCTTCAGAACACGCCGAAGATAACGGCCGGTGTGTGAGGCATCTACAGAGGCGACTTGTTCCGGTGTACCGGTCGCGACAACCAGTCCACCCGCTTCACCACCCTCAGGGCCTAAATCAATAATATAATCGGCTGTTTTGATTACATCCAGATTATGCTCTATAACCAAAACGGTATTACCATTTTCAGTCAATCGGCTAAGAATGTCAACCAGCTTATGCACATCCGCCACATGAAGACCGGTTGTCGGCTCGTCCAGTATATAAAAAGTTTTGCCTGTCCCGCGCCGTGACAGCTCTGTAGCCAGTTTAACCCGCTGTGCTTCGCCGCCCGAAAGCTGTGTTGACGGCTGTCCGAGCCTGATATAACCCAGACCCACATCATATAATGTCTGCAGCTTTCGTGTGATCCGCGGAATATTCTCGAAAAACGTCAAACTTTCTTCTACTGTCATGCTCAGGACATCAGCGATACTCTTATCCTTATATTTTACATCCAGGGTTTCCCGGTTATACCGCAGTCCTTTGCAGACATCACAGGTGACATAGACATCCGGCAGAAAATGCATTTCTATCCGGTTCACACCGTCACCTTTACAGGCCTCACAGCGGCCGCCCTTGACATTAAAGCTGAACCGGCCCGGTTTATAGCCGCGGGCACGGGCATCCTGCGTCCGGGTAAACAGTTCACGGATAAAATCAAAAACACCTGTATAGGTAGCCGGGTTCGATCGAGGTGTCCGTCCGATAGGCGACTGATCGATCGCGATCACTTTATCGAGATAATCCATGCCTTCTATCGTGTCGAAAGCACCGGGATAGCGCCTGGCGCCATTGAGTTCACTGGCGAGTTTTTTCAGGATAATCCCGTTCACCAGGGAACTCTTACCTGATCCTGACACACCTGTTACGCATGTCATGACACCAAGAGGTACCGCTACATTGATATGCTTTAGATTATTTTCGCTGGCGCCTTTAACCTGCAGCCACTGCTGACTGCCTGACCTTCGCCGGAGCGGCACTTCTATCCTGAGCGAGCCTTTTAAATACTGTCCGGTAATGGAACGGCTGTTTGCCATAATGTCTTCGGCTGTACCACAGGCGACAATCTCGCCTCCGTGCTCACCGGCACCCGGGCCCATGTCAACGATAAAATCGGCTTCATGCATGGTTTCCTCATCGTGCTCTACAACCATCACGGTGTTGCCAAGATCACGAAGGCGTTTGAGTGTCCCCAGTAATCTGGCGTTATCACGCTGATGCAGGCCAATGCTGGGTTCATCAAGGATATACAGCACACCCATCAGCCCCGATCCTATTTGTGTAGCCAAACGGATCCGCTGCGCCTCACCGCCGGAAAGAGTGGCCGAAGCACGAGCCAGCGTCATATAGTCTAGACCTACATCAATCAGGAAACCAAGCCTGGCATTCAGTTCTTTTTGAATCTGAGCGGCGATTTTCGCCTGGCGAGGCGAAAGCGCCAGAGATTTGAGTACATCACTGGCCTGGCGGATTGGCAGACTCGTAAGTTCACTGATATTAAGATCACCCACATGAACGGCCAGACTTTCCGGTTTCAGCCGCGCGCCGTGACAGACAGGGCAAGGGGTCACCGACATATACTGCTCATAATAGGCTTTCATATCATCGGAGCTTGTTTCGCGGTATCTTTTCTCCAGGCTGGGTACAACGCCAATCCAGTCACTTCTGTAGGTGCTGCCGCGATTATACTTGCTGTTGGTTGTATCAATACTGAGGACCTCACCGTCATTGCCAAACAGGATCATCTGCTGAATGCTTTGCGGCAGCGTGTCAAAGGACTTGTCCAGGCTGAAACGATAACGTTTTGCCAGAGCTTCTATAAAGGCACGGGCCCAGCTGCCCCGGTCCCCGAAATTCCAGCCGCCGGCACGAATCGCGCCGTTATTAAGCGAAAGCCTGTGGTCGAAGACGACGAGTTCCGGATCTATATGGGTCATCTGGCCCAGACCGCTGCATTCCGGACAGGCACCATATGGATTATTGAAAGAGAACAGACGGGGCGTCACTTCTTCCAGGCTGATATTGCACTGATGGCAGGCAAAATTTTCCGAAAAAGTCGTTTCAGTGATCTCCTCTTCCCTGTCCAGATCCGGTGGCTGAACCGATACCAGCATCAGTCCGCTGGCCAGATGCAGCGCCGCTTCGGCAGAGTCAGCCAGACGCCTTCTGATACCAGGCCTGTTTACCAGCCGATCGATGACAACCTCTATGGTGTGTTTGCGATTTCGGTCTAAATTAATATCTTCGTCCAGTTCATAATAATCACCATTCACACGAACGCGCGCATAGCCCGCCTTGCGAAAATCATTGAACAGCTTAACGAACTCACCCTTGCGGCCGCGCACGACCGGTGACATGATAATCATCCGGCTGCCTTCAGCAAATGTTTCCAGATGATCAATCATCTGGTCTACCGTTTGCCTTTCTATAACCTGTCCGCATCGCGGACAATGCGGCGTACCAATCCTGGCAAAGAGAAGACGCAGGTAATCATAAATCTCAGTGACTGTGCCTACGGTTGACCGCGGATTCTTGCTGGTTGTTTTCTGATCAATTGAGATGGCCGGTGACAAGCCTTCTATATGGTCTACATCGGGCTTTTCCATCTGTCCCAGAAATTGCCGCGCGTAAGAAGAAAGGGACTCGACGTATCGTCTTTGTCCTTCCGCGTATATGGT
>SLMY01000095.1 GCA_007133255.1 Clostridiales bacterium | reverse complement strand
ATGTCAGTTCTTACTCACCCGTATAAGGCAACATAGCCATATGTCTTGCTCTTTTTATGGCAATTGTCAGTTCGCGCTGATGACGCGCGCAGTTACCTGACATTCTCTTAGGCAGAATCTTGCCTCTTTCAGAGATAAATTTACGCAGCCGTCCCAGGTCTTTATAATTTATATGTTCCACTTTGTCGGCACAGAAGGCGCAGACTTTACGTCTTGTGCGACGCGGGCGTCCGCGGCCTTCAAAGCGGCCGCCTCTTCTTTCGTCAGCCATTGCTATTCTCCTTTCTTAGGTACATCAAAGATCGAAAGGTAGTGCTGTATCGTCGTCAGGTCCAGGTGAAAAACCATCCCCACCCTTATTATCATCTTTAGACTGCTCTTTTCTCTGACTTTGATATTCTTTTTCAGCAGGGGCATCATATCCGCCTCCGCCTGAAGATTTTGTGTCAGCGAAATGCAGCTCATCAGCGACAATTTCTGTTGAAATCCGGCGATTGCCTTCAGCATCTTCCCAGTTACGGACTTGAATGCTGCCGACAACAACAATACGTGATCCTTTATGCAGATAACGGTTGGCAAATTCTGCCTGCTGCCGCCAGACAACAATCGGAATGAAGTCTGCCTGACGTTCACCATTGGCGTTCTTAAACCTGCGGTCCACCGCAAGCGTGAAGGATGCCACCGGTATCTGATTTGCGGTTGTCCGCAGTTCAGGATCGCGTGTTAATCTACCCATCAAAATTGCTTTGTTCATAATAACTCTTTCTGACTTTTAGTCGTCAGTACGGATAACCATATATCGCATGACGCCATCTGTAATTTTCAGATTACGTTCAAGCTCTTTGGGGAAATCGGCGTCCGCACTGAAATTGATCAGGTAATAATAACCTTCTCTCTGGTCATTGATTTCGTATGCGAGTCTTTTCTTGCCCCATGCGTCCACATTCTCAACGGTACCAGTTGATTCAATCAGCGATTGAACGCGCTCAGACAAAGCAGTAATTGCTTCTTCACCAAGAACCGGATTAAGAATATACATAAGCTCATATTTTCTAGTCACGAGTTTCACCTCCTCCTGGACTAAACGGCTCTGCCCTCAGGCAGAGCGAGGATATCAGATCTGCTGTAAAAGACAGCACAATAAACTATATCACGACCTTACCCGTGCGTCAAGAAAAGCTGACGGCTTTCTGACAATTGTCCGTGCACTTCTTATTGCCGGCTGATTGATTAAACATGCTGTTGCTGTTAACGCAAAACAGTTCCGCGGCCTGCCGTCTCCTGCTTCGCATCTATATCTTACATCATCTGCGTTGCTTTTCCGCGTTCTTCATCTGCTATTTTCTGCCAGAACATGGCAGAAGCGGTAAAAGTTTGTCGATCAGACACTGAATCTGGTCTGCTGTCTGTTTATAATCAGCCAGGCTGCCGCCAAAAGGATCTGATATTTGTGTTTTTGACGCGTCCGCGAATTCAGCGATTAACTTTATTTTATGGGCTGAACATGGAAAAGACCGTTTAAGCCATTCGCGATGCTGGTCAGTCATAGTTAATATCAAGTCGCTTTGTTCGACCAGCTCTTTAGATACCTGCCGCGCCCGATGGCCTGAAAGATCAAGCTGATAACGCTCCATCAGGATCTGCTGAGCCTGAATACTTGCCTGCTGGCCAGGCACAGCCGCAAGACCGGCGGAACCGGCCAGCCATTCGTCAGCCTGGCAGCGGTCATTGAACAGATACTCAGCCATCGGACTGCGGCAGGTATTGCCTGTACAGACAAACAACAGTCGCTTCTGGCTCCGGGCAGGCTGCGCGTCATATTCCGCGGCAGCTTTAACTAATCGATTCATGTAGGCTTCAGAATCAGGATAACCGGTCAGCCCTTCGGCGATAATCCAGTCCAGCTGGCGGCAGTCCAGCAGTCTCAACGCAGCAAATAAAGCCGCGCCGGCGGCTGTGGCATCAGGCAGATCACCATAGAAAATCACCGGTACATCATCGGTAAAGCGGACAGCTGTACGCTGCAGCGGATAACAGCCTTCATACTCACTCGTGAGATCCAGTTCCGAAAACATCATTTTTTCTGAATCACCCGTTTTACTGAGTAATGATCGGCTGCAGAATAGACCGGCTTTGAGTCCCGCCTGCCTGGCTTCATAGAGCTTGGCCATCACGCGTTCGGCTTTTTTAACCGGATCCGGATCATCAATCATCCATACCGAAGCACGCGGCGCATAATGGCGATATTTCATACCGGGAGAACGAGCAGGTTCATCTGCCTGACAGGCCAGCTGATCTGCCTCTGAACCCGAACAGGTATATCCCAAAGGAGCGATCACTTCCTCAATCCGCTGCCGCGAAATACTGCCGGGCCTGAGTATATGAGGTGTGTCACCGCTGATATCAAGAACAGTTGATTCGAGGCCCAGCACGCTCTCACCGGCATCAATAATCCAGGAAACACAACCATTAAGATCGACACTGACATGCCAGGCACGAGTCGGGCTGGGCCGGCCTGAACGATTAGCAGAGGGAGCGGCAACCGGTACACCGGCAAGTTCGATCAGCAGCCGCGCTACAGGATGTGACGGGATGCGGACAGCCACTGTATCCAGCCCGGCGGTCACACTGTCACTGACAGCCGGAGATTTTTTCATCACCAGAGTCAAAGGTCCAGGCGCGAAAGCCGCGAACAGTGTTTTAGCCAGAGGTGACACACAATCTGCTATGTCCTTCAGATCATCAATTGAACTAACATGAACAATCAGCGGATTATCGGCCGGCCGGCCTTTAGCCAGAAAAATAGCGTTGACAGCACGCGCGTCAAGCGCGTTCGCGCCAAGTCCATACACAGTTTCCGTCGGGAAAGCGACCAGTTCACCTTTCCTGAGCGCTTTAGCCGCGGCAATCAATGTTTGTGCTTCCGGTTGAACGGGATCAACAATAATCTGGTTCGTCTTCACCTGTCTGCTGATAATCTTTGCCGCGTATTGATCTGACCATCTGCTCATGAGTCTTCACCATCACTTAACTCATCTGGCTGGTCCGCCATATGCAGGCTCTCAATAAGCTCATGAAGATCGCCTGCCAGTATCGCGTCCAGGCGGTAGAGTGTCAGACCGATACGGTGATCTGTCACCCTGCCCTGATGATAATTATAAGTGCGGATACGTTCGCTGCGATCACCGGTTCCTACCTGGTTTTTGCGGTCTGAGGCGATTTCACCTTCTTGCTGGGACTGTTCTTTCTCAAGCAATCTTGCTTTTAAAACAGCCATCGCCTTGTCTTTATTTTTATACTGAGAACGCTGATCCTGACAGGTGACAACCAGACCACTCGGTTTATGTGTGATCCTGATAGCTGAATCTGTTTTATTAACGTGCTGACCACCGGCGCCGGAAGCACGATACGTGTCAATCACCAGGTCATTTTGATTAATGGACACTTCAACATCTTCCGCTTCCGGCATAACAGCGACCGTAACCGTAGATGTATGAATGCGCCCTCCTGATTCAGTGACAGGCACACGCTGAACCCGGTGAACACCACTTTCATATTTCAGGTGGCTGTAGGCACCTTTACCTTCTATCATGAAGATAACTTCTTTCAAGCCGCCCAGCTCAGTCTCACTGGCATCAATAATATCTGTTGTCCAGCCCCTGCTTTCAGCGTAGTTAGCATACATGCGGAATAAAACCCCGGCGAAAAGCGCGGCTTCATTTCCTCCGGCTCCACCTCTTATCTCCATAATCACATTGCGTTGATCGTTCGGGTCCTGCGGTGTCAGTGCCAGTTTCAGTTTTTTTATCAGTTCTTCTTTCTGTTCATTAAGCTTTTCTATGTCCTCTTTGATCAGCTCCCGCATATCTGCTTCATCCACGTCTTGAAGCATATCAGCATTTTCCGCAAGTGACTGATCAAGTTCAGTCAGCTTCAGATAATCTGATACCAGCGGTTCAATTTCAGCATGCTCTGAAATCAGCTGCAGGTAACGCTGCTGATCTGACAGCACCACCGGGTCTGACAAAAGCAGATTCAACTCATCATATCTGGATTTTATATTCTTTAATCGTTCGAACATAGTCAGTCCTTTCTGTATTCTGCAACTAGTAATTATACCACATTTATCAATTTAAAATAGGTTTCAAATGTGCCCTTTTCTTGCCTGTGATGCTGGATTATTCATCTCATCTGCGATATAATACGGTGGAGTTTTTGTCAGTTGCGTCTTTATTATTGACAACTGGCCAGAATCTTTTACTGAAAGGGGTAAAAACATGCAGAAAACACATGAAGTTGAACAGATGACCTGTATCGCGAAAGGTCCTAACCATGGTCCTGCGCCGATACCTGAGGAAGGTCGCTGGATTAAAGCCCGTGAAATCAAGGATATTTCCGGTTTCACCCACGGGGTGGGCTGGTGTGCGCCTCAGCAGGGAACCTGCAAGCTTTCACTGAACGTGAAGGATGGGGTGATACAGGAAGCCTTAATTGAGACGATCGGCTGCACCGGTATGACTCACTCAGCTGCAATGGCCGCCGAAATCCTGACCGGGAAGACGATCCTTGAAGCATTAAATACTGATCTTGTCTGCGATGCGATCAATACAGCGATGCGTGAGCTTTTTCTTCAAATCGTTTATGGCCGCAGCCAGTCAGCGTTTTCTGAAGATGGTCTGCCGGTCGGCGCTTCACTCGAGGATCTTGGCAAAGGGCTTCGAAGTTCGGTCGGAACTATGTTCAGCACGGTTGATAAGGGTCCGCGCTATCTTGAGCTGACTGAAGGTTATGTGCTTAAGCTGGGTCTTGATGATAACGATGAGATTATCGGCTACCAGTTCCTGAAGATCGGTCCTATGCTGGAAATGATTAAAAAAGGTGTTGACGCTAATGAAGCTTATCAGAAAAACATTGGAAGTTACGGCCGTTTTGACGAAGCTGTCCGCACAATTGATCCCCGGCACGAGTAAATTGACCGACTGAGAAAGGAGCCTATAATCATGGCATTATTTGAAAGCTACAGCCGCAGAATTGATAAAGTCAACGCGGCGTTGAAAGAATACGGCATCGCTTCACTGGAAGAAGCGAAAAAAATCTGCGAAGCGAAAGGCATTGACCCATATGAGATCTGTAAAGAAACACAGGCAATCGCCTTCGAGAACGCGGCGTGGGCGTATGTCGCCGGTGCTGCCATCGCCATCAGGAAAGGTTGTTCTAAAGCCGCTGAAGCCGCTGAAGCTATTGGGATTGGCCTGCAGTCTTTCTGCATACCCGGTTCTGTCGCTGAAGACAGGAAAGTGGGTATAGGCCATGGCAATCTGGCAGCGATGCTGCTGCGTGAAGAAACACGCTGTTTCGCGTTTCTGGCCGGACACGAGTCTTTCGCCGCCGCTGAAGGCGCGATTGGAATCGCTCGTTCAGCCAATCAGGTCCGACAAGAACCACTGCGGGTTATTCTAAACGGACTGGGTAAAGACGCGGCTCAGATTATTTCACGCATCAATGGCTTTACATACGTTAAAACCGTTTTTGACTACGCTTCCGGTGAGGTGAGTGTTGAGAAGGAAGTACCTTACTCAAAAGGTGAACGCTCAAACGTCCGCTGCTATGGTACTGATGACGTACGTGAAGGTGTTGCCATTATGCATCTGGAAGGCGTTGATGTATCCATAACCGGTAACTCAACCAATCCAACCCGCTTCCAGCACCCGGTAGCCGGAACCTACAAAAAAGAATGTCTGGAGCAGGGTCGCCGCTATTTTTCAGTTGCCTCAGGCGGCGGCACCGGCAGAACGCTCCATCCTGACAATATGGCCGCCGGTCCTGCCTCTTATGGTATGACAGATACAATGGGCCGTATGCATTCTGACGCGCAGTTTGCCGGTTCTTCTTCAGTTCCGGCTCACGTCGAGATGATGGGATTCCTGGGCATGGGCAATAATCCGATGGTCGGTGCCACTGTCGCTGTCGCTGTCGCGATAGAAAAAGCAGGATGATCTGATATCCTGATGCTTCTGGTTTACCAAAACCAGGCATTGTCCCTTAATGTAATGAAGCTCCCCTCCGGCGATCTTTTTATTGATCTATCCGGAGAGGAGCTTTTATACTTTTCTCAGCACTTTGTTGACAGTTGATCCGCGGCTATTTTTTCTTCTCGTTTTTGCCGCTTTTTTTGTGCTGTCTGGTGCTTTCTTCGCTGACTTCAGGCTGATTGACCATTGCCAGAATTTTTTCCGCGATCAAAATGCGTGTTCGCGCTTCAATGCTCAGTTTTAACGCCAGCCCGCGTAAAGCCGTCTCATTGTCTTCACAACTGTCCGCTTCTGTATCCTGAAGTAACTGTGTCTCATTTCTGGTCAGTCTGGAGCTTTCAGAAAGCGCGTCCTTTTGAATCTCAAGAAACCGGCTGTATAAGCTGGCAGCAGCCTGCGGATCACGGCAGGACGAAAGCAGGCGGTTTAGATTCTGCATCGACAGAACCTGCTTCAACGTACCGATCATGATTAAAAGAGATAAATGTGTTGGAGAGTATTTCTTGGAATCGGCCCTTGGAATCATGCCGTCCTTTATATAATTGTTAATCATCGCTGATGTCAGCAGCCGATCTTGATCATCCTTCCGGTAAAGAGATAATTGCTTATCAATATAAGTCTGAACCTGATCCATATAAAGTCCGATGTCAGGCAGCAGATCCCATTCAACCGGTTGTTTACCTTCCATGTCCGCAAGCCACTTCTCTAATTCTCTTATTGGTTCATGCATCAGATACACCTCGTCGCTTTCTTTGCTGAAATTTTACCGTCCGCGTTCCGGTAAAGAATCTTCAGCCGGGCTATCACATCTGCGCATGCGTCGGATTCATATCTGACACATGCTTATGATTCTTCAGCCGGAATAACCGCTCGTACACTTTTCTCGATTTTTGACCGGGCAATGACCAGAAGATGGCCGCAGGTTAAACATCTGATCGCGATATCCGCGCCGGCCCGTTCAATAATCCATTTATCGCCGCCGCAAGGATGCTGTTTTTTAAGCTGGAGCTTCTCGCCTTGCTTAAATGGATAAAGATGAAATTTTCCAGGCATACTCATTACTCCTCATGTGCGGAAAAATCTGACAAGGTTCTGTTTTTCAGGTACAGCCTTCTTCTGCCAGATTAAGGCTGTCGCCGCAGACAACCCTCTATCTGCTGCCCCAACAGATCTTCATCACTGAAGTCTTCTTGTTTATACTTCATTATGCCAAATCTTTTAATAATCCGCCACTCACTCGCTCATGGCCGCCATAATCAGTGCAGACATGTATATGGGTAAAGCAGCCTTGCCGCTGCAGCATACAGACCACGTCCTTTGCCTGATTCCATCCATGTTCCAGTAAAACAAGGCCTCCGCGATCCAAATATGAAGGTATCTGTTCAATCAGCCGGCGGTAGAACAGCAGGCCGTCATCACCGCCGTCCAGCGCGTGGCGCGGCTCATATAGCTGTACTTCAAGTGAAAGATGACTGATGTCAGCGGAAGGAATATAAGGCGGGTTAGCCAGGATCAAATCATAGGGCTGTTTTTTTTCAGGAAGAAGATCTGTTTTCAGCAAAGATGCCTGCTGGCTTAACTGATGAAGCTTGATATTTTCAGCCGCGCAGGCCAGAGCCGCCTCGTCAATGTCAGTCAGCGTCAATGTTACGTCGAAATCTTTTTGGCGCAGCTCAGCCGCGATTGATATGCCTATACAACCTGACCCGGTACACAGATCAAGCACTCGTATCTGTCTGCCAGTTTTCCCGCATTCTGATCTTGCCTCACATTGAATGTAATCACCTGCGGTAATACCTGTATGAGTTGAATCAGAACCGCCTGTTGAAAGACCTGCTAAAGTATTTTTTTCGCTATCAGAGACAGACCTGCATCTGCCGGTATCGCCTCCAACAGAGAAGCGATTCTCAAGAAGACAGGAAAGAGCTGCTTCCACCAGCACCTCACTATCTGATCTGGGAATGAGTACACCAGGGCGAACGATGAACGGCCTGCCAAAAAAGACAGTCCGTTCAGTCAAATAAACAAGCGGGACACCTTGAGCATGCTTCCTGGCCGCGTCAATCAGCCTTTCAGCCTGGCTTTGCTCAAGCGGGGCATCCGGATAACGGTATAAGTCAGCCAGAGGCTGCCGCAGCAGGTCACTGACCAGTTGCGCGGCCTGTCGCCTTGGGTTATCTTTGCCAGCTTGCTGCAACAGATCAGAAATGATCTGATGCACCCATTTAATTGTTGTTACCATTTGTCACTTTCATCGGAATCAGGTTTAACAGCGTTCATGGCAGCGATTGCCACTTCCAGCATGCCATCGTCAGGCTCCGCGGTTGTAAAACGCTGCAGCCATAAACCCGGTGCTGACATAAAACGTGTCAGCTTATTATCGTATCGGCCGGCAAGCCGGATAATTTCGTAAGCGATACCGGCAACTAGAGGTACCAGCGCGAAACGGATCAGCAAGTTAAGCCAGCGATTCCACCAGCCGACCAATGAGAAAACAACAATACTCACCAGGATAACAATAAACAAAAACGCTGTGCCGCACCTTGGATGAAACCGGCTGTAGCCGCGAACGTGTTCAACACTGAGCTCTTTTCCGTCTTCGTAACAGGCGATGGTTTTATGCTCAGCGCCATGATACATCCAGACTCGCCTGATATCTTTTAATCTCGAAGTCAGCGCCAGATATAAAACAAATACACTGATACGAATCAGACCTTCGATTAAGTTAAGAAAGATAGTCGCGCCGCGCCCGGTCATGGTGTTGAGTACAGTCAGCTGGCGAACAAAGCTCGCCAGAAAATTTGGCAGGAGAATAAACAGTACAACACTAAACAGAATACCCAGCACAGCTGTGATATACATGGCCGCTTCAGCATGCTTTTCCAGCCAGTTGTCGATCACAATGGAAATCTTAGCAAAAAAGGATTTCTGTTTCTGATGACTCTGATGAGCCTCACCAGCATTTGGTTCACCATCGTTGGAAACAGGCGTTGCCGCTTCTTCAGCGGAAACAGGCGTTGTCGCCTCTTCAGCGGAACCAGACGTTGTTGCTTCTTCAGCGGAACCAGACGTTGTCGCTTCTTCAGCGGAACCAGACGTTGTCGCTTCT
>SLMY01000285.1 GCA_007133255.1 Clostridiales bacterium | reverse complement strand
GTATTAAAGCTTCGCGTATGGATTTCTGTAATACCAGCTTCGTTTTTGATATCAGCAAAATAACTGCCGATTTTAACTTCATGGCGGGACTCGTCTGGTTCAAATGTATATTTAAGCACAGCATGAAGCGTTTTTTCACCTAGTGTGCCAATACCGGCTTGTTGCCGCTTGTTGCCAACGATCAGGTCGCAAGCCTGATCAAATGCTGCTGTCATAAACCTATTTCCTCCGCGCTGAAATCATTTTTGCTGCCGTGTTTCTTTAACTAGAGTATAACAGTTGAGTAGAAAAGTAATGAAGTGAAATTGTGTACTGCTGGAAAATCATCAATCAAGGAGAACCCGTGACAGACTTCCGCAAATCGTAAAACTGCTTTACGGCCCGGTGAATACTGTCTGTATTCGACTGGTTGAAACTTTAAGCGCCCTGATTCATAATGGGTTTGTAAAGCCGTTTGGTTTCCGGTCGTCTCGGCTCAGGTGGTTTTGCTTCTTCTCACAGCAAAAAACCAGTTTCGGACAGCGCGATGTGTTGACATTTCCCGCTAGCTTTCAGGTAATTGTTTGCTAACACAATCGTTTAGCGAAATCAAACAGAAAAAAAGTTAAAGCTATGTAATATCATTATAAGGAGTGGTTCAATGCCGAAAGTATTAGTTAACTATTACGAAAAAGAGGGGCTGGAAAACACCAGAGAGACCTTGCAGGCGGCAAAAAAACGTGCTGCCGAGCTGGGAATCAAACAACTGGTTGTGGCCACAACGACGGGGCAGACTGCCTTGGACTGCGCAGAATTGATGCCGGAAATGGATACGATCATCGGGGTTACTATGCATGCGGTTGACAAAGAGGTGTTCGTGAAAAGACCTGGGGGCATGGTGGAGGCACCCAATCCCGAAATTATTGCGAAGGCAAAAGAGAAGGGCGTAAAATTCTATACTGGGGTGCACAGCCTTATGGGGGGCGTTTCAAGTGCCATAAAAAGAGAGTTCGGGGGACTTCCCGATGTAGAGCTGATTGCCCGGACCTACTTCACTATTTCAGTGGGCACGAAGGTAGCTGTGGAGTGTATGCTCATGGCGGCCGATGCAAGGTATCTGGATATGAGTCAGGATGTCATCTGTCTTGGCGGCTGGCGCGGCGGTGCGGACACTGCCCTTGTGGTCAAGCCCGCGTACACCCATACCTTTTTCGATTGCAAAATACGAGAATTCATTGCTTTGCCCAGGGAGAGAAACTAGCTTGAAAATCGTCTGGCCTCCGGGCTGTCGTTAGCTTGATAAATGAGCCCGGACGGTTCGAAGCTGCTTCATTTTTTATTGCTTGGGCGTTAAACCCTTGTTTTTCATCTGTAGAATGCTCCCCGGAAACGAACCAACAGGCATGCCTGTAAAAGAGGTTTTGGGGAGTGGTTTGATAATAATTTTAATAGCACCCTGTGCCTGAGACATCAAGAACTGAAAAATCTAATCCTGTTTTCTCAAAATATGGCCTGTAGCCGTTGGACAATCATGAATCTGGATGACGTATCAAAAAACGGCATGATCAGGCACATAAAGCAGGCTTAATCATCAAAAGCTGACTGTTCAATCCCTGATGCGTGACAAGGACGCTTGAAAGAGCGTCATTTTTTACAGACAGTTAGTCTAAGAACAGGCAGCAGCAGACATAAGCCGACAAGCACGTTTGTTTCCAGCACATTCTGTCAGCTGACAGAATGTGCCGGCTGTTTCTCGCGCTAAAAATTAAGCTAGCTTTGTCATACTTGCTGATCTGTTGAACCTTATAATAGCTCGTATCAGCTGCAGCTTGAAACTCATAGAAAAGCAAACAGGCGAGTCTGGAAAGGAACATCAGTCTTTAAAGACACTGTAAAGATACTGTCAGCTGCCTGACCGGGTGAAGTCTGTTATTTCATTACCATTATCACGGAGGAACGATTATGTCACGCAAACTTCTTAAGGCGCTTGGCCTTCTTTCACTTTGCCTTTTTATCATACTGGGTTATAACGCGGATGTGGCCGCGGACGCAAGTCAGCCGCTGCAAGTTGAACTGGATGAACACGGCCAACTATCAGTCAAACTCTGGCACTGGCAGCAGCCTTTCTCGCCGGTTTTCGATTACTACCACCAGTACCGTGTATCTGATAACCCCGCTGTTCCGGCCGCCGCACCTGAATGGGGCACCTGGCTCACGTTTGCTGATAACCAGCAAGATGAGCCTGTTTTATACCATCATGCTGACCAGGCACTCAGCAGTCAATTGGCCGGGCAAACCAGAAACTATCTTTTTGGTGAAGGGGTGCTCGCCAGACATGAAACAGACGATTATCTGGATGTATCTGTCACCTGGCTTCTTGCTGAGCATGATCTAAAGCTGACCCAAACCGTTTTCTACGACAAAAGTGCCTGGCACTTTTCTATCAACTGGCAGATTGAAAATGTCGGTAACCAGGTTTATGAAAACCTGTTCCTGACACATGGCGGCCACAGCCATCTTTACCAGCAGACCCGGCACCGGTCAAGCTGGGACGAGACGCATCGCCGGCTGATTCTTTGGCCAGAAGACAGATGGGCATCCGGCCTGATGCTGATGGGCGGCGATCTGCAATCTCCCGTTGATCACTATTACGCCGGTGACGCGGACGCGTTGTTATCGTTGCCGCGTCACCAGCCGCTGCCTGATCTAACAGAAATCGCCTATACAGACCAGGGCCTTCTCATGCAGTGGCATCGCCCAAGGCTGGACCCGGGTGAGCAGTGGCTGCTGGGCGGCTGGCAGCAGTTTACCGCGCCTGTGAGCCTAAAGCTGGATCTGCCGCAGACAATAGAAGCAAAACCCGGAAACACCGTCACGCTTGAAGGAAATCTTGCCTATTTTGGAGATAATATTGAGCTTCCTGATCTTTCAGTTTGGTGCCTGGCACCCAGTTTAATCACGTCAGACTGCCAACATGAAAACTGCTGCTTTAGTTTGGTTCTTGAAGAATCCGTGCCTCCTGTGATGACACTTGGCCCAGCTGCGGTGACAAAACAAGACGCAGGTGGCTTCACCTGGCCTGTTGAGGTGAGCTGGACAGTGCCGGACGAGGTTTTTATATGTGATTGTTCTTGTATTGACGAAACTAATGAAACCAGTGAGTCTGGCCAACAGGACAGTTCAGGCGATAACAGCGACTCAGGTTTATCAGATGTGAGGAAATGTGAGTCTGTCACGATCAGGATAACAACGCAGGCTAAGCACAGTCTGGATCCTTACACCGTATTTTCAGCGGCAACCGACATTCTGATTACACGGCAGCAGGTACCGGAACAGCCGGATCCAGAGAATCCGGAGCCAGAGAATCCGGAGCCGGAACCAGACACACCTGATGAACCAGACTCATCAGACGAAAACGAACCATCAGTCCCTGAGTATCCAGACAACACAGAAGAAGAGGCTGTACCGGATGCGCCTCAGGAAGCAGATGTCCCTGAAAAACCGTCTGAAACCGATGCAAATGATGATCAACAGCCAGAAGAAGATCCAATGGCTGATCCTGAACCGGAGGATGAGCAGCCTTGGCAAGAAGAGACTGAAGATCAACAGCCAGAAGAGGTTCAGCCAGACAAAACGTCTGAACCGAAAACACCCGAACCAGATCTTGTTCAAAACCCAAAGACGGGTGATCTCATGTATCTGCAGCTTCGCAGAGCCAGACAGAATTTGATGAAAATGACTGCGCCCAGTCAATCGATTGATGTTTTAGTTTTGAGGGACTATAATAAGAGAAAATTCACTCAACAATATCAAGCACTGGGTGTACTCAGGAAGTCTAAGCTAAATGAAGAAGGCAAGGAATGAGCGCAGTGATTGAGCTTGCATCGTGAGTGGGCACCGGCAGCTGAATAAAGATCTATCAAAATAGTAAAGACCGTTTCCAGATCCAGGTCGTAAAGGTTGTTTAGCTGATTTTTATATTAAAGAACCAGCTTGGGGTCCGACTGATAAAAATCAGTCATACCACACAGGAGCTGCCCTTGCTACTGCTGTGTTCGAGTTTTTGAATGAGTTCATAAATTATTTGGAGGTGTCAGGTATGAACACATCCAGGCACACTCGTCTGTTCAACATGATAGCCCCTGTATACGGCATGTTTTTCTGGCGCCAAGTGCGTATGTACCGTCGGGTAATCCAGGAAAACCCTCAATATTTTAACGATAATGAATACGACATACTCGATATCGGCTGCGGCACCGGGGCCCTGGCCTTTGTTCTGGCGGAAATGGGTCACAAGGTCGAAGGTGTCGACGCTTCATCGCGCATGATTAAGCGGGCGCGCCGCTTCAACCGAAGCAATGACGCGAAGTTTCGTGTAGGGGATGTTCTGGATCTTTACGATCCTGCCGCTGACCTGTCCAGATACGAGCATAAATACGATGTCGTGGTTGCCAGTTATGTCATGCACGGTTTACCCAAAGAACAGCGCATGGCCATATATGGCGCGATGAAGCTGCTGGCCCGAAAAAGGGTAATAATCATGGATTATAATCAGAAAAGAAATATTTTCACCAGTTTTATTGAATGGCTGGAAAGAGGAGATTATGCCACTTTTATCAAAGTAATTGAGCAGGAAATGAAAAATTCTTTTCCTGTTGTCAGGACAATAAATACCGGCAAGCGTTCTGCCTGGTATATATGTGAATGTGATATTACAGGTTGATGATGACAGCCCTGATCGAGGAAAGCCTGCGCCTCTACCTGAGCCTGCGCCTGCTCCTTTTTCCCGGAATATCGGGAGGCTGTCTTTTCCAGATTTCACACAGTCTCATGGTTCGTTACAGTCAGTATGGTCCACGCGGCTGGCTTATATGACACTGAACCAGCAGCATCGATACCTGCCTGGCTGGTCATTTTGTTGGCGGTTATGCTTCTGACAGTAGGTTATATCGCGCAAAAACGCCGTGTGGTAAAGTGTGCAGAATCGGTATAGAATATAGTTAAATATCAGTCAAAGTCCGTAGGGTGGTCTTGCATTTATATTCGTTTTACCTGCATTAAGCCATGAGTTAACTTCAGTCAAGAGGTGATCTGGTGAAAAAAGTATTTTTAGCGTTTCTTTCTCTGGTATTTGTATTGATTCTGGCATCATGCGCCAATGATGTGACTGAACAGACAGCTCCTGTGGAAACAATTGCGGAAACATCAACTGCAGAAGAAACAACCTTAGTGACAACAACCGAAACATCAACTGCAGTCGAAACAACCGAAGCAACGACAACCGCGGAAGCAACGACCGAGGCCGCGGCAACGGAAGCAACGACCGATTCAGCGGCAACAGAAGAAACAACAGAACCGGCAGAAACAACAGCTGCCGGACCGGTCAATACGGCTGACATGTATTCAAGCTACGCCTTTCTGGTATCCTACGATCCGGAAACCGGCTGGGCAGATTTTGATTATTTTGATATGCTGATTGGCGATGATGCTGTACAATGGCTGACTGATGTCGAAGGGTACGAGCTGGTTGATGCCCAGGCACTGGTTGATGATTTTGCCGATTCAGAATTTATCCTCAAGAATGTTAATCCCCAGCTTAGAACCATCGATCTGACAGATCTGCCGCTGCGACTTATGTACAAACCAGATGGAACCATGATTTCAATGCCCTCTGAATGGCCGTTTGACACAAATATCAATGATTTCAATGCCGTGTATGTTGTGGACCCCGATTTGCTGCTGGATTCTTTTTTCTTCTACATCGAGGTTGAAGAGGGTACAGTCAAATCTGTGGAACAAGTATACTGGCCGTAAAGAATCCTGGGTTTAAACAACATGCTGCTGCGGAGTGATACTATTGCCTGTACCGGAAAAAGCTAAAAAGCGATTAAGCAGATGGCTCCTGTTTCAGGGGATATTCTTTACATCAGTATCGAGTCTGGGCCTGGAAATAACCCTGACCCGCTTTTTCGCGATTTCCAGAGGATATCATTTCGCTTATCTGGTTATAAGTATGGCCTTGCTGGGATATGGCGCAGCAGGTGCGTTTTTAAGAGTTTTCCCCGGCTTGCGGGAGCAGAAGCTGCAAAAGACACTTGTCATCAGTTCTTTACTTTTTTCCGCTTCGATTATCGGGTCATATTTGGCGGTCAATATCTTACCTTTCGATTTTTCAGCAATATGGGACAAGACCCAGATTGTCTATTTATTAATCGATTTTGTTGTCATGGCCGTCCCTTTCTTTTTTTCCGGCCTGATCATTTCCAGCTGTATGTACGTTTTCCAGGAGGAGATAGGAAAGATATATTTTTCTGATCTATCGGGAGCCGGTGTCGGCTGTTTTTTGCCCTTGATTTTCTTCAGCCTGGCCTGGGGTGAGAGAATAATTCTGGTTTTTGTTGTGTGCGCGCTGCTGGCTATGCTCTGCTTCAGCCTGGTTTACAGCGGTGCCTGGCGGTATATCAGCAGCGCCCTCATACTGGCTGCTATATTGCTGGCAATAGCAGATCCTGCCTTTTTACAGATACGGATTTCACCTTCCAGAGAGATAATGACAGCATTACGTTATGAAGAGTCCAGAATTCTGGATACAAGATGGAACGCAGTATCACGAATAGATATCATTGACAGTCCTGCAGTGCGTTTTGCCCCTGGCCTGAGCATCAGATATCTGGAACCGCTGCCAGACCAGACAGGAATAGCAGTTGATGGTGGCTCACTGCAGGCTGCGACATCTCTGGAAGAAGGGAAAATGGGCTTCCTGGAACGCCTGCCATCTTCACTGGTCTATTCATTAGCGAAAAAGGATAAAGTCTATGTCTATGACTATGGGGGAGGACTTGATATAGTTGCTGCTTTATATTTTGGGGCGGGAAGAATTGATGCCAGCGAGAAAAATCCTGGCCTGGCTGAATATTTTCAGGAATTTTACTTGGAAAGCGAAAGTGAATCCCAGGCGGTCTATGATTTTTACCGCCTGAATATGATCGCTGGAGATGGCAGAAGCCACCTGCTGTCCAGTGAAGTGAACTATGATATCATGGTTATCCCTCTGGCTGATACACTGGGCGCGGCTGCCGGAGTTTTTGCTTCAGGTGAGGACTACAGGTTTACCGTGCAAGCATTCACTGAATACTATAACCGGCTTCGGCCAGAAGGGTTTATATCTGTTACTCGCTACCTTAAGCCGATACCGACCGAAGAAGCTAAATTACTCAATACAATTATTGACAGTATAGGACAGGACCTTGCAACGGAAAACATATTGGCAATCAGGAGTTGGGGGACAATAACTGTTCTGGTCAAGAAAGGCGGTATCCAGGAAGCGGATATAAGCGTTGCCAGGAAGTTCTGCCAGGAAAATGGCTTTGACCTGGTGTATTACCCCCAAATGCCAAGAGAAGAAGCGAATGTCTATAATCGTTTTGCAGAGCCGATATATTATGACCTCTACCAGACATTGCTTGATGAGACAAAAAGAGACGTATTTGTCAACAGTTATGTATTTAATATAAAGGCAGCCACCGACGATTCTCCGTTCTTTTATAATTATTTTTCTCCAGGGAGAATAAAACCACTGCTCCAAAGTGTATCAGGCAAATGGCTTTTTCTCATCCAGGGTGGTTACCATATACCGCTGGTTATAATCATGGCTTTTATTTTGTCAATGGCCCTGATTCTCTTGCCGGTAATGGTCAAACAGAAAAAAGAATTAAAAGATGCTGAACAAAAAAGGAAATGGGCAGCTATTCTCTACTTTGTTTTCATAGCGGCAGGCTATATGTTTATCGAGATATCATTTATACACAAAACTGTTCTGGTAATGGGAAATCCCGTCTATTCCCTGACCGTAATCCTCTTTTCCCTGCTCATATCTTCCGGCCTGGGCAGTTTATATGTCGGCACACGAGTCAAAAATCTTCGTAAAGCTGTTATAACAGCAGCATCCCTGATTATTCTCCTGCTGGCCGCCAATGAAATAATAATGCCTCATTTGGAAAACTTCCTGCTGCAGATGTCATTTGCCTGGCGGATGATAATGATGGCTGGCTATATATTGCCGCTGGGATTCTTCATGGGTATGCCATTTCCTTTGGGGATGAAAATGCTTGGCAGAGATAACAGGGAAATGGTTCCCTGGGCCTGGTGCGCCAACAGTTGTGCATCAGTCGTTAGTGCACCGCTATCTTTGTTTTTAGCATTACTTTGGGGTTTCAGCCTGGTAATTCGGGCAGCCGGTCTCGCCTATATACTAGCTGTTGCAGTGCTGCTGATTTTTCAGTTCAAAGCCTCGCCTGTCATGGGAACGAAAGCCACATCAGTGATGTGATCTACCACCAGATCCTCGCCATTCTTGCTGATAAGAGTCAATGTCTGGTAGTAGGTAACATCGCCCAATGGCAAAACCAGCCGGCCGCCATCTTTAAGCTGCAAAATCAGCGGTGGCGGAATATGATTAGCGGCACAGGTAATTATAATGGCGTCAAAAGGAGCATGTTCTTCCCAGCCGAAATAACCGTCACCATGCTTAACCATGACCTTATCATAGCCAGCCCTTCTTAAGTTATTTCTGGCAAAATCCGTCAGGCTCTCTTTGATTTCGATGGAAAAAATCTCGTCGGTGATCTCTGCCATTACCGCGGCCTGGTATCCGGAACCACTGCCGATTTCCAGTACCCTGTCGCCGGGACTTAGATCAAGTATTTCTGTCATTAAGGCGACAACATAAGGCTGGGAAATAGTCTGTCCCTCACCGATAGGCAGGGGATGGTCGTTATAGGCGCTATCCTGTTGATGTTCCTGGACAAACAAATGCCTTTTTACATGTCCCATAGCCCGCAGCACCTGCGGATCGGCTATACCCCTGGCTATAAGATGGTTTTGCAGCATATTATGCCTGTGACTCCAATACGCATCCTCGCCGTTACTCAGGTAAACTGAAAGATCAGGAGAATCAATATCAGGTGCCGTCTCATCAGAAACATCAATGCGCAGTAAGGCGAGAAAAGATGCCAGAAACAAAACACCTAAAATAACCCACTTCAAACCAGCTTTATCACTACGCCTGGCATTGATAATGAGAAATACCATACAAAGAGCAAATGCTGAAAAGAATAGGGTCTGCCAGAACAACATAAACTATCACACCTTTGCCATAAGACACTTATATCATTAATAGCTTGGACGGAGAAAAACGCT
>SLMY01000274.1 GCA_007133255.1 Clostridiales bacterium | reverse complement strand
GAAGGAGACACCATGCAAATGTTAGAAATGAATAATTTCGAAGCCATTGGCATCGGACTGGCTTCACCTGAAAAAATTCTCGAGTGGTCGAGAGGTGAAGTGAAAAAACCAGAGACAATAAATTACAGAACACTGAAACCAGAGCGTGACGGACTGTTCTGCGAAAAAATATTTGGACCGACAAAGGACTGGGAATGTCATTGCGGTAAGTATAAGAAAATCAGATATAAGGGTATAGTCTGCGATCGCTGCGGTGTGGAAGTTACAAAATCGAAAGTACGCCGCGAACGCCTGGGGCATATTAAACTGGCCGCGCCTGTTTCTCATATCTGGTATTTTAGAGGCATACCCAGCCGTATGGGCCTGATTCTTGATATGTCACCGCGAAATCTGGAAAAAGTACTCTATTTCGCGGCTTATGTTGTTATTGATCCGGGTATGACAAGGTTCACACAGCGTCAGGTTATCAACGAACGTGAATATCGTGAGGCAATTGAGGAGTTTGGCAAAAACACATTCAGAGCTAAAATGGGAGCTGAAGCTGTTAAAGAACTGCTTGGCTTAATTGATATTGATCTAATGGCGAGTGAGCTTCGTGAGGAGTTTCGTTCAGCAAGCGGACAGAAAAAAGTGCGTATAGTCAAAAGACTGGAAGTTGTGGAGGCGTTCAAAAAATCGGGTAATAATCCTGAATGGATGGTTCTGGATGTACTGCCGGTGCTGCCTCCTGAACTGCGGCCTATGGTTCAGTTAGATGGCGGACGCTTCGCGACATCAGACTTGAATGACTTGTACCGCAGAGTTATAAACCGCAATAATCGTCTGAATAAGCTGCTCCAGCTGGGAGCACCGGAGATTATTGTCCGCAATGAGAAACGCATGCTTCAGGAAGCTGTAGACGCGCTGATCGATAATGGCCGTCGCGGCCGACCGGTAACGGGTGCCGGAAATCGCCCGCTAAAATCACTTTCAGATATGCTGAAAGGAAAACAAGGCCGTTTCCGGCAGAACCTGCTCGGAAAACGTGTTGACTATTCGGGACGATCGGTTATAGTTGTCGGTCCGGAGTTAAAGCTGCACCAGTGCGGTTTGCCCAAGGAAATGGCTCTGGAGCTGTTTAAGCCTTTCGTCATGAAGCGCATTGTCCAGGCGGGACACGCGCATAATATTAAAACGGCAAGACGCCTCGTAGATCGGGCCAATGATCTGGTTTGGGATACTTTGGAAGACGTTATTAAAGATCACCCGGTTTTGCTCAATCGTGCGCCAACCTTGCATCGCCTTGGTATTCAAGCCTTTGAACCCATTCTGGTCGAAGGCCGCGCGATCAAGCTGCACCCGCTTGTCTGTACTGCTTATAATGCTGACTTTGATGGTGACCAGATGGCTGTTCATGTTCCGTTGTCCGCGGAAGCACAGGCAGAAGCAAGAATCCTGATGTTGTCGGCCAATAACCTGCTCAAGCCTCAGGACGGAAAACCTGTAACAGTTCCAACACAGGATATGGTACTGGGTTGCTACTATCTGACAATTGACCGTGATGGTGAAAAAGGTGAAGGTCATATCTTTTCATCGGTCAATGAAGCGATTATGGCATATGACTCGCATGATCTTGAGCTGCATGCACGGATTAAGATTAGAATTGAACGCAAAGTTGATGGCGTCATCAGACGCGAAGTTGTTGAGAGCACATTAGGCCGTTTCATCATTAATGAAGTGGTACCGCAGGATCTTGGTTTTGTTGATCGCTCTTTGCCTGAAAACGCGATGAAGCTTGAATGTGATTTCCTGGTTGGAAAAAAGGAATTGGCTCGTATTGTTGAAAACTGTGTTCATAAACATGGGATATCCAGAACAGCGGCCTTACTCGATAAACTGAAAGATCTTGGCTATCACTATTCAACAGTCGGCGGGATCTCAATAGGTATATTCGACATGATCGTTCCTGATGTCAAGAAAAGACATATTCAGGAAGCTGAAGAGAGAGTTGAGTACATCAATCGTCAGCATCAGCGCGGTCTTCTGAATGATGATGGCCGGTATAAGGCTGTTGTTGATATCTGGCGCCGTACGACCGATGAGATCACAGAGGCTCTTAAAGAAAACCTTGGCCGGTACAATCCTGTTTACATGATGTCACAGTCAGGAGCCCGCGGTAATATTAATCAGATTAAACAGCTGGCCGGTATGCGCGGTAATATGAGTGACACCTCCGGTAAAACAATTGAAATACCAATCAAGTCAAACCTGCGTGAAGGTATGAATGTGCTTGAGTTTTTCATCTCCAGTCATGGCGCCCGTAAAGCACTCTCAGACACAGCGTTGAAAACGGCTGACTCTGGATACTTGACTCGTCGTCTGGTTGATGTCGCGCAGGATGTTATTATTCGTGAAGAAGATTGCGGAACTGAGGAATTTGTTGAAGTCAGCGCGGTTGTTGTTGGCGGTTCCAGCAAATCCAGGCGGATTGTTGAGTCACTGGCAGATCGGGTCAGCGGACGATATGCCGCGCAGGACATTGTCCATCCCGAAACGGGCAAACAGATTGTCGCGAATAATCAGCTGATTGATTATCAGATCGGCAAAGAACTTGAGGAAGCGAATTTCAAATTTGTCCCAATCCGATCCATCTTGTCCTGCCGTGCTAAACATGGTATTTGCGCTCACTGCTACGGTGTGAACCTGGCCTCTGCTGAACCTGCTGTTGGCGGCGAAGCTGTTGGCATCATGGCTGCCCAGTCTATCGGTGAACCTGGTACACAGCTGACCATGCGTACTTTCCATACTGGAGGGATCGCTTCTGGCGATGATATTACACAGGGTCTGCCGCGTGTTGAAGAGCTTTTTGAAGCAAGAAAACCTAAAGGTCAGGCTGTTATATCAGAGCTGGGCGGCGTTGTGAAAGTTGAAGAAACAAGTAAGCGTAAACGTGAGATAACGGTTACCTCATCTGATGGTGAAGCTGTGACCTATTCCATACCGCTTAGCGCGCCGCTAGTAGTCAGCACAGGCGATTCTATTGAGGCCGGTGATCTGCTCACCGATGGATCAGTTAATCCACATGACATTATGCGGATAAAAGGTGTTCGCGGTGTTCAGAAATATATCATTCATGAAGTTTTAAAAGTATACAAAAACAATGGTGTTGAGATAAATGATAAGCATGTTGAGATTATCACTCGTCAGATGATGCGTAAGATTCGTATTGACGATCCAGGTGACACAGATCTGATGACGGGCAGTATGGTTGATATGTTTGACTTTGAAAATGAGAACGACAGAGCGATATCGGCTGGAGAGACACCTGCCAGCGGTAAACGAGTTCTGCTTGGCATTACAAAAGCGTCGCTGGCGACAGATTCTTTCTTGTCTGCCGCTTCATTCCAGGAAACAACACGTGTTTTGACCGATGCCGCGGTTAAAGGGAAAATAGATCCGCTGATTGGACTTAAGGAAAATGTTATTATTGGTAAACTGATACCGGCAGGTACAGGTATGGCACGTTACCGTAACGTTACACCGGTTCCGGTTGTCGAACAAAACCGTGAGCTGATAGATCAGTCTAGATCACAAGACATCTAAAGAAGTCTTTTGACATCTAAAGATGTCTTTGGACATCTAAAGAAGTCTTTTGACATCTGAAGATATCTTTGGACATCTAAAGAAGTCTTTGGACACTTAAAAAGTCTTTTGACACCTGAAGGTTTCTTTGGAAATCTGATGATGACTTTGGACACTTAAAAGGTCTTTGGCTTTGCATAAGTCCATGGGTATCTAGAATTTTAGACATTCAGAAAATCTTTTATCGGACAGATACAGTTTGATAAGTAAATGAAGGGTTATCTTTGATAGTACATTCAGAGATAACCCTTTTAAATTGACTTAAATAATGATATGAGTTAACTGGTAATTCTAGTTGAGTAACAAAGCACCGGGGACGCAAATCGGATTCTCCGAGAGTATACCGGCCCGACCATGATAGTAACGCAGTACTTGCTTCAATCCGCTAACCTGTTTTTCAGATTCGCAGACAAAAACCATCGGCATAGCGATCATGGACTGAGCCTCCTCAAGAGCACGGGTCCAGTTTAAAAGATCGTCTGCTGCAAGTTCAGATAAATCAGGCAGTTCAAGCAGACACGCGGACATTTCGTTATCATCAATATCGAGCAGCTCATCTATCAGACTGTCAGGATCATCAATTTTAATCCTGTCCATATCTTTTAACAGATCCTGGTCAACAGATAGATAGCGACGCCCTGAACTAATCATTGCAGGCAGTTGTGCCGGCCGGCCGGATTGCCTGGTTTGTTTTTTTGCGATCATCTGGCTAAGAGCGGTAATATGATCAGGTGTCGTTCCGCAGCAGCCGCCTGTGAGCGTGATGCCCAAGTCAGCCAGCCTGGCCATATGATGAGCGAAGCTATCTGGCTGCATAGGGAAAATAGTTCGGTCACCTTCCTGACGCGGTAAACCAGCATTTGGTTTTGCCAACAGCGGGACAGGGCTTATCGATAATAGCGGCTGCAGCCATTCGCCAAGCTTTTCAGGCCCATGAGAGCAGTTAAGCCCAAAGGCCTGGATGTCGAGACTGGCCAGTGTAAGCAGACAGTCAGTCAGACTGTTTCCAGACATTGTCTTGCCGTGTGCTTCAAGCGTCATTGAAACCATAATGGGCAGATTACATAGATCACGAATCGCGATGACTGCTGCCCTGGCCTGAGCCAGGTCATACATGGTTTCTATCACAAAAAGATCAACACCGGCATCAATCAGGCTCGCGGCCTGTTCCTGGTAAATTTTTGTTAACTGATCAAATGTAAGGGTGCCGGCAGGTGCCAGAAAAGCACCTGTAGGGGCAAGATCGCCAGCTACATACACCTGCTTGTCAGGATGGCTCTCGTTCCACTGGTCGCGAACCTGGCAACTGATTGTCGCGAGTTTCATATTATAATCAGGCACTTCATGCTCAGCAAGTCCGTGATGCATCAGTTTCAGCCGATTGGCGCCAAATGTGAAGGCATACAGGATACGACTGCCTGATTCACAGTACGCAGCTTGCAACTCGGCAAGAATTTGCGGGTTATCAAGCACCCATTTTTCCGGACAGGTACCACTAGGCAGATTTTTGCTTTGCAGCCAGGTTCCTGTTGCTCCATCCAGAATAATTGGGCTTTCTGAAAGCTGTCTGAATGTTTCAATTGTCATGAAAAAATGACCCCCCAAAAATAAATAGTATAATAAGACCTAAGAATAATACCTGTACATAAACCTGTCAAATTAAGAACACGATTTTAGTATATCATGAAAATGTTGAATATAAAGTGGATTGTGTCTCTATATGCGGCTCTGAGAATGAGCGGTCATAAACGACTCATATGGCATTATTCAACACACAGGTATTTTTTAAGATGAATTTATGGGCTATATGAAGCCGTCCAGGATGGTGATACTGTATGACAAATAACCTGCGAAACAGAAAAAGGCGGAATATCAGGCGCGGCCTGGTTATCATCATGCTTGCCGCGGTGATTATCGGTGTGATTCTTTATAATCAGCTGCGTCCGGATGATCAGATCAGTGTACGTACCGCAAGGCTGGAAATCGGTGATATCAGCAGTTACTATTATGTGACCGCGGAAATCAAACCCGGATCTGTGACTGAGCATGCGGCTGATGTTTCACAAATGGTACTGGAAGTACTGGTTGAACCTCAGCAGCAGGTTCAGGCGGGAGACATTCTGGCGATACTCGACCAGCAGGAGCTGGAAGACCAATATGAAGCAGCGCGAGAAGCAAGACGTGATATAGAAGCGTCTCTGGCAGAAGCGGATGAAGCACAGCAGGCCAGACTAGACGCTGCGGAACAGGCAAGACGTGATCTTGAGCATGAAATCAGCAGACTGTCCTCTAGCTTGTCGTCGGCAGCAAGTCAGCTGACGCGTCTGGCAGCTATAGAACCGGCCAGCTTAGAGGTCGCGCCTGACCTGGAGGAGAGAATCGCGCAGGTTATTGTCAATGCCGAACCTGAGACAGTTGAACAGGATGTAGAGAAACTGCTGACAGAGTTCAGGCAGGCAGCTTCAATTGTTGAGAACCCAGAGTATAATGCTGCTTTGAGTCAGCTTGAGCAGGATCTGCAAAGGGCAACCGGCGCGGCTGGTAATGTGCTGAGCGGATTAGCTTCCACAACTCTAGGTGGATCAATCGCTCTGCCGGATGATCTGGCGGAGCAGTTCGGCGCCTTCGCTGAACTGAGCGCGATCATCCAGGACCCCCTGGCACAGGCGATTGCCCAAGAAGAGGCAGCCAGAAGCCAGCTTGAAAGATCCAGGCCCAATATCTACGCCGAGTCGTCAGGCATTGTCGCGCAGATTAACATCAGCCCGGGTGAATATACGGGTGCTGCGCAAATCGCTTCGCAAACAGGCCTTGAATCAATCCTGGGTGGTGTGGGCTCGATAAACTCATTGACACAGCAGACCGCGTCAGCGTTTACAATCTATGATAACACCAGTCCACAGGCAGTATTCCTCGTCGGTCGATTTGACGCAGGCAGAATTGAAGCAGGTATGCCGGCGCGGTACGATTATGAGGGACAGACTTTCCATGGAGAAATTATCAGTAAAGGGAAAATAGCTGTCAATAGCAGCTCGAATCAACTGGAAGGACTGGGGATTCTAGGCGATGTAGGCGGCGGTTTTTCCTCCGAGCCGCAGCTTGAGGTAAGAATGGATATCAGGGGCTCTAATTTAACGGAACTGGTGACCGGCTTCTGGATTGAAGCTGAAATTGAAGTTGCCAGAGCTGAAAATGTTCTGCTGATTCCGGCAGAAGCTATGCGACGTGAACTAGACATGTATTATGTGTTTCTCATTAATGAGCAGGGCACAGTCACCAGACAACCTTTCACGCCAGGCATTCAGTCAGAACTGTTTGTTGAGGTAAAAGAAGGTCTGAACGAAGGTGCACAGGTTGTTCTAAGTCCGCCGACGAGTCTGGCTCAAGGACAAACCGTCAGGGTGATGCCTCATGGATAATCTGGTTATCAGCTTAAAAGATATATGGAAAACCTATCGGACTGGCCTTATTGAACTGACCGCGCTGAAAGGGATTAACCTTGATATAGCTGCAGGTGAGTTCACAGCCATTATGGGCCCGTCAGGCTCAGGCAAGTCAACGCTTATGAACATTATCGGCTGCCTTGATCAAAAAGATTCAGGTGTCTACCATTTAAATGGCAGTGATATAAAGGATTTGAATCAAAACGAACTCGCGCTGCTGCGTAATCAGGAAATTGGGTTTGTTTTCCAGTCATTCAATCTTTTGCCGAAGCTAACACTGCTTGGAAATGTTGAATTACCAATGGTCTATGCGGCTATTAAGCGAAAGGAACGAGCAAAACGAGCCATGGACGCCCTTGACGCTGTTGGTCTTGCCCAATGGGCTGAACACCGGCCCAATGAAGTCTCTGGCGGGCAAAAACAGCGAGCGGCTATCGCCAGAGCGATGGTTATGAAGCCCGCTCTTCTGATGGCAGATGAACCAACGGGAAATTTAGACAGTCAATCGTCAACAGATATCATGAAAGTTTTTCAAGAACTGAACAGAGCTGGTACGACCATTATCCTGATTACACATGAATCCGCCATTGCTGCTTTCGCGACTCGTATTTTACAGGTGGTTGACGGGCAGATCGTATCCGACACATCACAGTCAAGGCAAGCTCAAAACAAGAAAGCAGCTGGCTAGGAGGGCGGCTTTATGCTCTGGGAAAGTATTAAAATGGCTGTCAGCAGCCTGATAGCGAATAAAATGAGAGCGTTGCTAACGATGCTGGGTATCATTGTTGGTATTGCTTCAGTTATCGCGATTGTTTCACTTGGTGAAGGTGGGAAAAATGAAGTGATGGGTCAGTTTGAGCAAATTGGCGCGTCAACAGTTATTGTTCAGGTTCGATCAACAAGAGCTCAGCGAAATGATTACTTGACACAAAATGACCTGCAGGCGATCCGGGATCGCGTTGACTCCGTTAAATATATCACGGCATCACAGCAGGCAGTGTCAAGAGCGTCAACCGATATGGCGCGCAGAAGTATTTTTTTTTTTTTTATTGACAGGGATTATATCAGATTTTCTCCGATTGATCTTGTTCATGGCCGGTTCTTCACTGAGATAGAATATCTTGATGCTTTGCCAGTCGCGATACTTGATCTGGCAGGAGCCCGGGCCCTTTTTGGCAGGGAAAACGCTGTAGGCGAGCAGATGGCAATAGAGCACGAAGGAAATATTATCCGGGTTCAGATCATTGGCATCAGTGATTCCGTTACAAGCCAGTTTGCCGGATTCGCTGGTAATTTCAGTGAAGACGATTCCAGAGGCATGCCTTTTTTTGTGTACGCGCCGATTCAGTCTGTCAGCCAGTTAATTGACGGAGAAAACAGATTATCGGCCGTTTATGTCATGGCAGAATCTCCTGAGCTGGTAGATGAAGCAGGTAACGCCGTTGTCCGTTTACTTGAGCTGCGAAAAAATAATGAGCACAGAGCGGTTTACCGGACGCAGAATCTGGCGTCCATACTCGATCAGATTAATACGGTCATTAATATTCTGACCTTGTTTATCAGTGCTGTAGCGGCGATATCGTTGATTGTCGGTGGTATTGGGGTTATGAATATCATGCTGGTATCGGTCACTGAACGAACGCGTGAGATAGGTGTTCGAAAAGCACTGGGAGCGACAACTTGGGATATCATGCTGCAGTTTATAACAGAATCAGTCATTCTGACTTTAATTGGCGGCATATTGGGTATTCTGTTTGGTCTCGGACTGGCAAATGGCATTGCCTTCGCGGCTGACAGATTTCAGATTGGACAGATTACACCGATGCTTAGTGTTCAGGCTATTATCATAGCGGTATCTTTCTCCAGTGCTGTCGGTTTGTTTTTTGGCATCTATCCGGCAAGGAAAGCCGCGCGTCTTGATCCAATTGACGCGTTGAGGTATGAGTAAAGGGCTGCTGTTGACAAAAAAGCTGCATCGCGTTATTATGACTATTAGACAAAGATAGTCAAAGTCAGTCTTTTCTTTGTGTTGGCAGTCAGGAGGTGAGTTTATTGGCCCGAATCAGTGATTTAGTTGAAGAGATAATTAAGCAAATGATTGATCAAAACAAAGGG
>SLMY01000183.1 GCA_007133255.1 Clostridiales bacterium | reverse complement strand
TGTATCTGAAGCCCGGTTTTTTTTGCCAGCCTGAAGATAAACCAGCAAAACAGATATATCAGACGGCGATACACCTGATATGCGGCTGGCCTGACCTATTGAGCCAGGACGCAGACGGTCCAGCTTTTGTTTCGCTTCAATCCTCAAACCGGAAATTGACAAATAATCAAGATCATCCGGCAGTTTTTTCTCTTCATTCTTATTAAATTTCTGAATGCGATTCAGCTCAAGCGCGATATAGCCTTCATATTTGAGCTGTACTTCAACCGTGAACTGCTCGTCTTCCGCGAGTGCTGGCCGGGTGTTGTCGAGTTCAGCTAACATCCTGTAAGTTAATTCCGGCCGGCGCAGCAGATCAGCGATTGTAACGCCCTGCTGGAGGCGCGAGCTGTTTTTTGAGGCGAGCCATTCATTTATTCGGTCTGAAGGCCTGATTCTTGTTCGTCCGCAACGCTCTAGTTCTTGCTCTATGCGCTGTTGCTTCTCAAGAAATGTCTGCCACCTGTCTTCATTAATCAGACCGATCTCATGCCCGACAGGCGTCAGCCTCGCATCCGCGTTATCTTGACGCAAAACCAGGCGATATTCGGCTCGCGAGGTCATCATCCGGTAAGGTTCAGCTGTTCCTTTTGTGATCAGGTCATCAATCAGCACACCTATGTAAGACTGGGAACGATCCATCATGACCGCTGCCTTGCCCTGCAATTTGAAAACAGCATTAATGCCTGCCACCAGGCCCTGGGCAGCGGCTTCCTCATATCCAGAAGAACCATTAATCTGTCCAGCGCAGAAAAGGTTTGCTATACGTCTCGTTTCAAGAGACAACTGCAGACAGGTTGGATCAATGCAGTCATATTCGATGGCATACGCGCTTCTCATAATCTGTGTGTCCTGCAGACCTGGAAGCGAATGAATCATCTGAACTTGTACATCTTCAGGCATACTGCTTGAAAATCCCTGCAGGTAAAGCTCTTCAGTATCGCTGCCAGTCGGTTCAATAAAGATCTGATGCCTTTTTTTGTCCGGAAACTTTACATACTTGTCTTCAATTGACGGGCAGTATCGCGGACCAACACCATCAATCGCGCCGCTGAAAAGCGGCGAACGGTTCAGGTTCTCTTCAATCACATGACGTGTTCCTGATGATGTCCATGTTAAGTGGCAGGGAATCTGGTCTGACCGCAGAACATCCTCTGGACGATGCGTATAAGAAAAAGGAGTCACCTTTTTATCACCATCCTGCCGCTCCATAACCGAAAAATCAATCTGACTCCGGTTAACACGTGCCGGTGTTCCTGTTTTAAACCGCTGCAAGGGCAAGCCAAGCTCACTGAGGCTAGCTGAAAGGCCAATCGATGGAAACATGCTGTCCGGACCGCTGCTGAACTGGCACTCGCCAATAATAATTTTGCTTTCAAGATAGGTACCGGTAGCCAAAACAGCAGCACGGCAGCCAAAAACAGCTCTTGTTTTCAGCTGAACGCCTGCGATTCTTTCTTGCTTACCGTTTTCCGGGTTTTTTGTCAGCAGGCTGATCACCTCTCCTTGCCGGAGATGAAGATTGTCCTGCCGCTCAATAACCTGTTTCATCAGAATCTGATAGCGGCGCCGGTCTATTTGTGCTCTGGGTGATAAAACAGCGGGTCCTTTTGACGCGTTCAGCATTCGAAATTGTATCATCGCCTGATCGGCCACCTTACCCATTTCTCCGCCTAAGGCATCAATTTCTCTGACAAGCTGACCTTTCGCGGTTCCGCCAATGCTTGGATTGCATGGCATATTTGCCACCGCGTCAAGATTCATTGTCAGAAGTAAAACGCTCATGCCAAGCCTGGCAGCGGCCAGCGCTGCCTCACATCCGGCGTGGCCGGCACCGATAACAATAACATCGTACTGTCCGGCATAGTAAGCACTCTGTTTTTGAAGTGCTTTTTCTATTGTAAGCAAAAAGAGGTCCCCCATTTAAAACTGCCGGCCGCAGAATTTATCTGCTCCGGTATTATTTACCAACACAAAACCTGGAAAAAATAGTCTGCACCAGCTTGTCTGATACCTGATCGCCCGTAATTGACGCACAGGCCTCAGCGCCACTGCGCAGCAGTGAGGCGACCATATCCAGCGGCACATGCTGGTTAAGCGCTCTCTCGGCTTCCCTTAACACGTCGGCCGCTTCCAGCAGCAACGCGTGATGGCGGCTGTTTGTGATTATCAAGTCATCACCGTACCTGCTGCCGGATTGCTCATAGTGTTCACTGATCGCCTGCCGGATTGGATCTAATCCTTCCGGCCGCAGCGCGGAAAATGTCATCAGCTTATACTCTGAAAATTCTCTGGATACAGTCTGATAAAGGGTACGGCTGTCTTCAAGATCTTCTTTGCCGATAATAAGGACCGGCTTCTCGAGACCTGCTTCATAGATCATCTTTTTTTCGTTTTCAAGGTTTTCAAGTGGTGGTGATATCAGCCAGAAAACCAGATCAGCCTGATTAAGCGCGGCCCGGGCCCTGTCAACACCTTGTTGTTCAACAAAATCTTCTGTATCACGCATGCCTGCAGTGTCCACAAGCCGCACTGGCAGTCCGCTCATGTCAATGATCTCTTCAACCGTATCTCTGGTTGTACCGGGGACCGGTGTTACGATGGAGCGGTCATAACCGGCCAGCGCGTTCAGCAGCGATGATTTACCGGCATTAGGCCGCCCGGCTATAACAACGGTTAATCCTTCACGCAGCATCCTGCCCTGGCGAAATGTAGCAGATAGACGCTCAACTGTTTCCCTGACCGCTGACAGACGGCCCTCCAGGCCAGAAGCAGGGTCCTCTTCCTCATCATGCTCAGGAAACTCCAGGACAAGCTCAATTTCAGCCTGGATATCGTATAAAGCTTGACTGATCTGCCGCATTTTGCCCGATAACGCGCCCTGAAGCTGCGAGGCAGCGGCGAGCGATGATTTTTTAGCGCCCGCCTGAATCAGATCCATGACAGCCTCTGCCTGGACCAGATCTATTTTGCCATTCAAAAAAGCTCTTCGGGTAAATTCTCCGGGCTCAGCTGCTGAAACGCCAAGCCTGAACAAACAGTCCAGGATGGCCTGCTTAACCGCGGTTCCACCATGGCAGCTGATCTCAACCACGTCTTCTCCAGTATATGAATGCGGCGCTTTAAAGACCGTAACAACAGCCTGATCAATCATCTGACCTGTTTGCGGATCAGATATTTTGCCAAAGGCACAGGTATAACCTTGCATCTGCGAAACCAGACGAGCCTGACTCCCATAAGCCAGAAATATTTCATCAGCGGCCTTTGTACTGCCCGGTCCCGACATGCGAAGAACCGCAAGGCCACTTTGTCCCGGAGGAGTGGCACTTGCGGCACAGATCAGGTGATAATTGTTTTTTTGAACCCGCGGCTGATTATCCATCATTTTTTTCTGGCATGATCACAACGTGGCGTTGTGGATCATCGCCTTCGCTGTATGTGGTCACGCCTTCAAAGTTCTGCAAAGATGAATGAACAATTCTTCTTTCAGCAGGTGACATGGGCTGAAGCCGGTAAGGCCGTCCTGTCTGGACCACTTTCTCTGCCATCCGGTCTGCCATACTGATTAAAGAGTCTTCACGGCGACGGCGATAACCATCAATATCGAGTATAACCCGCATACGGTCCTCGCTGACTTTATTCGCGACGAGTGTTGCCAGGTATTGAATGGCGTCTAATGTCTCACCGCGCCGGCCAATTGCCGCGCCGCAATCCTCGCCGCTGACATCGACATGGATTGTATTCTCCTCACGATAGGAGCTGATGCTGCCATGAATACCAATCCCGGAAAGGATAGAAGCAATATAGGCTGTTGTTTCTGCCTCTTCCGGCGTTTCAGGAACACCTTCATCAGCATCATCTGACTGTTCCTGATTCGCTTCGTCAAAATTCTCTTCATCATCGCCATAATATGTATCATCAGTCTGCCCGCTGTCCACAGTGCCCTGGGCAGCGCGATCCTGATGATCGTCAGCGATTTCATTTTCTTCTAAAGTAACTCGAACCTTTGCCGGTTTGCGGCCTATGCCCAGCAATCCGCCACTATCACCTTCATCGAGTACTTCAATGACAACATCATCTGCTGATACATTTAATTCGTCCAGCGCGTCGTTTATCGCATGCTGCACGGTTTTGCCTGATTTTTCTATTGATACAGCCATCGAAGGGTACCTCCTTGAGCTATATAGCTCTTAAGCTTTTGCTGCTTCCACTTCAATCTCTTGACTTCTTTCATTGCTGTCCTGACTCATTTTCTCAACCTTGCGGGTAAACAAAAAGTAAATGGAAAATGACTGCAGGATCATCATAATATTACCGATAATCCAGTACAGACCCATAGCAGCCGGTAAAGAGAACGTAGTCCACAACATGAAAATGGGCATCATAATATTCATGCTCTTCATCATAGACTCAGATTTATCTTCTACTGTCTGACCAGCGCGGGCCGGATTTTTCTTGTCACGTTCTTTTTCTTCAGCTCTTTTCTTACGGTTTGGCATTGTCAGACGTGTAATCTTCATTTGAATCAGTGTTGTTATAACAACCAGAATCGGGAAAGAGAGAAGCGGTACATAGCTTGACCAGGTATCCGGACCAAACAGCAGTTCCGGACGCCAGGTTGGCGTAAATCCTAAGTTCATGCCAAGAAACTGGACATCAATCAGATCATGAAGACTCATCAATCCCCGGTTCACCGTCTCAGCAAGCGCGAAACCATGTTCGTTCAGCGCGTTGATCAGCGGAATATTCATTGTAGCTGCTGAGTCTGCCGCACGCTGGGTAATCAAGGGTTCTCCGGCACTGTCTGTCAAACCATGCAGCAGTACACCAATTTCCTCAAGCTGTTCAGCGGGAACATGCATGATGTGTCTGAGCGGTGCCTGGATAATCCTGAAGATCGGCCAGATTACGATCAGCTGCAGGATAGCCGGCAGGCAGCCGGAAAGTGGTGACGCGCCATGCTTTTTGTAAATTTCCATCTGAACCTGACTTTGTTTTTGCTTGTCATCAGGGTAGATCCGTTTCAGTTCCGCGATTTCACCTTGCAGCGCCTGCTGCTTGAAGGTATTTTTCTGCTGCTTTATGCCCATGGGAAACATCAGCAGGCGAACCAGAATCGTAAAAAGAATGATGACGACGCCATAGTTGCCGACCAGATCATAAAGCAGACGCATTATCCCGCCAAACGCGGTATATAACGGATTCATGAGTCCCATTGCGAAAACAATCATATTCATGTTTGTTACTCCTTCTTATTAACAGATGCAATCAGCTGTCTGTCGTTTTGAAACGATGTAAGCGGTCAGCGTAGTGGATCATAGCCGCCTTTACTGAATGGATTGCATCTTAAGATTCTCCAGATTGCTTTAATAATACCTTTGACAGGACCAAATCGTTCAATTGCCTGAACGGCATATGTCGAACAACTTGGGACAAACCGGCAATTATCACCCAGCAGCGGCGAAATAAACCGCTGATAACCCCGAATCATGATAATCATGAACCGTCTGATCATGGTATTGGTTCTTTCTGCCGGTTCATCAGCCCAGCTCTGTTAAGCAGTTTAATCAGCTCTTCGTATGTGTGATGATAATCCGGCTTGCTATGCGTATGTCTGCCAACCAATATAATATCATAACCATCACGAACCTGATCTTCAACTTGTCGATAGCTTTCACGAAGCAATCTTTTTACGTGATTGCGGTTCACACTGTTTCTCACCTGCCGGCTGGCTGTAACTCCAATCCGGGTTGCGTGTCCGGGTCGTCTCAAATAGTGTAGCACAAGATACCGGCCCGCTACAAAACGGCCTTTTCTGTATACACGGGAAAACTCATAATTCATCCGCATTGATGATGTTCGCATATTGGCTCTACCTATGCACAAATGACACCGAACGGTTTAAACCGGCGGTGTAAAAAAGAAAGACCACAGAGTCTGCGGTCCTTATGCGGACAATTGTTTTCTGCCCTTGAGCCTGCGCCTCTTGATAATCTTTCGGCCTGATGCCGTTAACATACGTTTCCTGAATCCATGTTCTTTCGCTCTGTGCCGTTTCTTCGGCTGATATGTCATTTTCATCTATCTACACCTCCAGATATTTAACAATAATCATAGCGATACGATTATACAGGCCCTCCACCAGACCTGTCAACTAATAGCTGAAATCATTTATTTTAAATCTGGGACCTCGTGTGAAAAAAGTAAGCTTCACAGAAAACAAATTTCATCAAAGGTCATGAAAAGACCAGGCCATAAATCAAAGAGGCATGATCTGCCTTTTTCTCCTCAGCGCGGTACTTGCCTGATTGGCACAGGGCCATCCTCTGGTATTGATTTCATCACCTGGTTAATTCGTTCAAGTGATTTTCGCATCACTTCTCTGGTTGTATAAAAGGATTCCGGTTCTTCCAGAGCAGGCAGGACAGGGACGACGTAATGCCTGCGCCCCTGCGGTTCCGGCACCCTGATTATATGTGCCGGCACATATTGCGCCTGAACAAGCTTAACGCCCTCATTGTCTTTCTGAATGACCACTCTTGCTATCATGCTGTCCTGAGACCAGCCGGCTGCGTGCGGCACTTCATTTGTCATATTGGTGACAAGATTCCCAAGGGAATAGTAAACGACCGTGCTTTCACCTGTTTGGGCTGACACAAGTATGTCAATTTCCTGCAGAACATGAGGGTGATGGCCAAAAATAACCTGTACACCAGCATCAGCCAGTTTCTGTGCCATCTCACGCTGATACGGACGGCTTTCTGTCTGATACTCTTCACCCCAGTGGATAGACATGCAGATCAGTTCAGCACCTCTCAGTTTCATGTCCTCAATATGCTCAAGCATTCGCTCTAGATCAGCTTCGTAAGCCTCTTGTCGGTACGGATTGAAAGAGTTCAGCAAAGGATGAATTTCATCTGGTATCGGCAGTGAGTTTAAAGTGCGCTGCGACGGTGTGCCTGGTGTTTCAAATGTATATGCGGTAAACGCGGTTATAATACCGCTGATATCCAGTATGATGTCTCTTGGCTCATCTGTAGACAACCGTGTGCCAATAACATGAAAACCAATATCCCGCAGCACCTTTGTTGTTCTGAAGAAACCTTCCTGATCTTTGTCAAGAATATGGTTATTAGCTGTTGAGGCCAGTGTAAATCCTGTGTCCAGAAGCGCTTCGGCGACAGCATCTGGAGCGCTGAATCTTGGATATCCTGTATAAGGAGGCCCTGCCAGCGTAGTTTCCAGGTTAAAGATCGCTTCATCAGCCTGCATGATTGACGCTTTAATAAACTTGAAGTTTGGTCTGAAATCATATGCCGGCGGATCTGTGTCGGGATTTACGAGGCCGCCGTCTGTTATTGGCCGGTGCATCAGAAGATCACCGACAGCAGCCAGTTGGATCAGGACGGGTTCTGGCTCTTGCGTAACAGAAGGTGTGGTCTCAGATGGACCGCCTCGCTGATGACTTGTCTCTTCAGGCGCGGCCTGTTCATCTGAATCAGGATGATCTGTCTGGCCGCTGTTCTCCGTGCCCTCTTTTGGGTCGATGTCATCAGAGGAGGTCTGCTGTCTTGAATCGTCCTGCCGCTCGGCAGCACCAGGAAACAATGGCATCCAGCTGCTGCCACCGATCTCATGGTAGGGACTAAGTTGAAAATACAGGACAATCGTGATCAGGCATAAAAGTGTGATCCCGGGCCACAATCGGTACGACTTTTTGCTGCTTCGTCTGTTCCGATTATATCTGTACCCATGGCGGGTATACTTACTTCCTGGTCCGGAAACCTTTCGCTGGCTGATTGGTCTTCTTTTGCGATATTCATTCATCAAACTTTCCTCTGTGAACAATTATTTGATGATAACAGGTCCTGCGTCTCGTGTTTCTGTCATAATGAGCCTGGCAGAGGCCGGAAGTTTTTTTTCAATGGCCTTTTTAGCCGTTTCCCTTGCCTCGCTGCTGGAATATATCGCAAAAAGAGCAGGACCACTGCCACTCATCATAACAACGGGCGCTCCGGTTTGTTCCAGAAGACTTTTCATGTCTTGCAGCTGCGGATATTCTGAAAAAGTGACCGCTTCAAGAACATTACCAGTAGCCAGTGACAATTTATCAAGTTCTTGTTCTTTCATCGCCTTAATAACCTGACTGGTATCGATTCTACTCAAACTCGGCATCTGGTCATATGCGTTAAAAACCCAGCCGGTGCTGACAGGAAATCCCGGATGTATCAGCAGAATCGGTATATCGGCGAATGACGAAAGTGGTTTGAGTTTCTCACCAATACCTTCACACAGCACAGTCCCGCCACTCAAACAGAAAGGGACATCAGCACCAATATGAATGGCAAGTTCCATAAGCTCCTGCATTTTCAGTTTTCCCGGATAAAGGTGATTTAACGCGAAGAGTACCGCGGCGGCGTCAGCACTGCCACCAGCCAGGCCTGCCGCGATAGGGATTCGTTTACAAATATCAATATGAACACCGGCAGTTATTTGTGCTTTCTCAAGGAACAGCGCAGCTGCACGATAAGCAGTATTTGAAGGGTCACAGGGTACTTGATCGTTGTCACAGGTCAGTCTTATTTCAGATTGGCTTCCTTCAATGACAGATAGAGCCAGCCGATCTGATAATGAAAGGCTTTGCATGACTGTGCTCAGCAAGTGAAATCCATCTGACCTGATACCGGTTATGTCGAGTGAAATATTTATTTTTGCCGGAGCAGTTACATTTAACCGCATCATAAGCCCTCCCAACATCTAAATAAGCCCACGGAAACATCCGCGGGCTTAATTGAAGGATACATATAAAAGATCAATGCGCTATATGACAGCGACATTTCTTATCCGGGTCGGGTTCGACTGCTATCTCAACAACTCGTGTCAGGATATCGACATAGCTGAATGAAACCATTTCCTGATATGTTTTATGGTTCGCGCAGCGGACTGTAAATACATTTGGATAACAATTTTCCAGTACGCCTTCCTGGACAATTGTACGTTTACGCCCACCACTTGATTTCAGCTTTACGCGTCTGCCTACAAAAGCCTGCATGCCTTTTCTGCATATGTCAAGATCCGTCTTTGCAATCATTAAAAGATACCTCCGGCAACCGATATTCCCTTATTATTTAACCAGCCCCTTGACAGGCATTTTAGCACTTTCATACACTAAAGTCAAATAGTATTGTCGGCCTTGCCACTATAGATTGTGGTATAATGCGATTATTTACTCAAAATATTGTAGATTTGCCAACAGAATGATTTATGCGTGGCAAACAGGAGGGAAACCAT
>SLMY01000109.1 GCA_007133255.1 Clostridiales bacterium | reverse complement strand
GATGATGATCGGTTCGTTTTTATTGTCCGGCAGGTCTTCAAGCCGCTGCTCCAGGTCGTCAATTGGAATCAGAAAGCTGTTTGGTATGCGGATGGCCAGGTTTTCTTCCTGGGTTCTGACATCAAGCAGCAGGGGCGGATCATCACTATCAAGCCAGTCTTTGGCGTCAGCAGGAGAAATACGCTGGTAAAGTCCTGTGCCAGCCTGATCAGCATCCGTCCTGTTTTCAGTTTCCGCTTCATTGTTATAGGTTTCATCTTCATCACCATCTGCATCTGAAAGGTTTTCTGTATCATCATGCTCATTCGTTGTGTCTGTCTTTGCTGAATCAGAATCAGACGCTGCCGTGTTCTCAGGCGTGTTCATCTCAGGCAGGCCGTTTTCCGGGTCTGAAACGTTGTCAGTCGCAGCAGCCGGATTACAGGCGGAAAGCACCAGTAAGCCAGATAGAATCATGACTAATAACAGTGTTTTGCTTTTAATTATTGAATAACAACCTAGTGTCAATGACAGCCTGAAAAGGCGGTTAACTTTTTCTTTATTGTCATCCTTATTTTTTAGTTGATTTTTGTATATCTGTTTGTTCATATATATACACCCCGTATCGTTCTTTTATCGCCCATTATGACGCCTATATCAAGTGCCTTTCGCCTTTTTCTCTGCATGTCTATTCAATGGCTTGCCGGATTAAAAAACCCGTTTTACGCAATAAGTAGTGTATCTTCGCGCGGACTGATATAATGATATTGATGGCAACAATCAAATGAGCCATGGCAGCTGGCATATGTATGATTTTTATCGCAGCCTATGCATTCGGTTAGTGCCGCCTAAAATTGTTTGCTATGTATAACTTATAAACACATGTTCACACATATGTGTCAGTTTGTCTGAAACAGGGGGTACAGTTTTTTGCTGAATCGGGAAGAGATTGCCAGGATTGACCAGTTGTTTCCTGTCTTAACAGCGTTATCGAAACAGCAAAGAGAGCGACTTTTTGCTGCTGGCCAGCACCTTCATCTGCCGGAAGGCCAGATGCTGATGCAGCAAAATCAGACCTGCCGCTATATTCCGCTGGTTTTGTCCGGCATGTTGCGTGTTTACAAACTTTCAGCCGGCGGGCGTGAGATGACTTTATTCCGGACGGGTGCCGGTGATACCTGCCTGTTGTCCATCGCCTGTCAGCTTCGCGGTGAGGATTTTCCAGCCCTGGCGCAAGTTGAACATGAAGCGGATTTATTTCTCTTACCTTTAGATGAATATTTTGCTATTCTAGATAAACATCCAGCATGGAAAGATTTTTTAATCCACACCTTGTATGGTCATCTGCTGGGTACGATGCATACGTTGGAAGCAGTCGCTTTTGACAGGACCGACCGGCGTCTGGCCGCTTTGCTGCTCAGCCACAGTACAGCCAGCCAGAATGTTGTTAAAATGACACACGAAGCGATCGCGGTGGAACTTGGAACCGCGCGAGAAGTGGTTTCGCGGCTGCTGGGTGAGCTGAAGGCACGGGGCGCGGTTAAGCTTGGACGCGGCAGTATACAGATCATGAATCCGGCTTTGCTCAGGGAGCTGATCAAACATTAACATGAGTATGGGCCCGGCCTGAGTCATATACCGCGGACCACGGCAGCCTGTTGACTAAATACCCATTGTGACTACATGAACCCTGTGCTATAATCGCGTTAATTCAGCTCCAGGCACACAACTGTAAAATTATCTCATTTGGACACGGTACGTGCCGCGAAAACTGCTTAAATATATGATCATAAAGAGACTGACAGTCTTTGTTTACTACCATGACAATCATCTGTTCAGTAGAATCCTCAAAAAATATTGGAGGTTGGCGAAAAAGAAATGAACAAGAACACACATGGCAAAGTACAGCTGCACGGATTTAATAACCTGACTAAAACACTTAGTTTCAATATTTATGATATTTGCTACGCTAAATCAGTCAGCGACCGCAATGCCTATATTGAATATATTGATGAGCAGTATAACGCTGAACGCCTCACATCTATACTTGAGCATGTGACGCAGATCCTTGGTGCCAATATCCTGAATATCGCCAAACAAGATTATTATCCGCAAGGTTCCAGCGTTACGCTGCTGGTCAGCGAAAGCCATACCAAAGAAGGTCCGGTTAACCGGCAGATGCTGAAGGATAATACCCCTGGTCCTGCTCCTGAAATTGTCCTGGCTCATCTCGATAAAAGCCATATAACAGTCCATACTTATCCTGAGTATCATCCGGATGGCGGTGTCGCGACATTCCGGGCTGATATAGACGTTTCTACCTGTGGGCAGATCTCACCGCTGAAAGCGCTTAATTTCCTGATACACAGTTTTGAGGCAGACATCGTGACCATAGACTATCGGGTAAGGGGTTTCGCGCGGGAAATTACCGGTGAGAAAATTTTTATTGACCATGACATCACGTCTATCCAGGATTTCATACCAGATGAAGTTAGAACAGATTACCAGATGATTGACGTGAACGTTTATCAGGAGAATATCTTTCACACCAAATGTAAACTGAAGAATTTTGATCTTGATCAGTATCTGTTTGGCCATTCTCAAAGTGAGCTGCACCCTGATGAAGCCCGCATGATCACTCAGAAAATCAAGCATGAAATGGATGAGATCTACTATGGCCGCAATATGCCCTGGTCTCGCTGAAGGTGTACCACAAGATATAGATAATTTAATATTGGCATGTTATAATTTTAATCGGTCCAGGAAGCTGGGCCGATTTTGTCAGCAAAAGTCGTTTGGGAAGATAACAGCCTAACCTGATCTTACAGCGAAGGAGCGTAATATGGCTGATAACGCCATGGCCAGACTGGCATTTTTTATAACCGTTTTCCTGTTCACCTTCAGTGTACTGCTGGTGATTTTGGTCGTGCAGAAAATTATACAGAGTATACTCCGAAAACGGCTTCGGACGCTGATATCTGAGGATTCACAGCACGACCTGGTGGGCCGTGAGGCGGTTGTCACACGAACGGTGAGACAAAACAAGGCCGGCCGGATACAGCTTGAGTACCTGGGATCGAATCTTCTATTTAAAGCGATCAGTGATCATAAGCAATATGTTGGAACAATTGTCCAGATAACAGCCGTGACACCGCAAGGCTTCAGAGTTTCGAGAGTTTACCAAGATCATGATGACGCGAACCGGCTGGGGGATGAAACTGATCCGACCCTGAAAAAAACTGTTGTTCAGGATATTAATGTTGAACGGCGCAGTTAATAATGACAAGAACAGGCAGGAGCAAAACCCGGGAGAGCAAGAACATGCCAGACAAAACAAGTCTGTTTCAAGCCATAAGCAAAAAAGTAAGGGGGCTTCAGGGTAAACCGGCCCCTGTTGTTTTATTAACACTCAACAGCCGCTTCAGCCATACCGGGCTGGCGGTTCGAACGCTTGAAGCTTATCTGCGCCAGCGATGGCCGGACAGTTATACGAACCTAGCTTCGGACAGTCATAAGGACCTAGCTTCGGACAGTCATAAGGACCTAGCTTCGGACAGCCATAAGAACCTGCCTTCGGACAGTCATAAGGACCTAGCTTCGGACAGTCATAAGGACCTGCCTTCGGACAGTCATGCTAGCTTAGCTTCGGACAGTTATACGGTTCCGCCTTCGGACAGACATACGAACCTGCCTGAGATAGTCCGAATTGAGTCAACCATCCATGAACCGCCGCTTCGCGTCTTGCGCAGACTTTTTCAGACAAACGCCGGTGTTTTCGCTTTTTCGTGCTATATATGGAACATTAACCAGATTAGAGCGCTGACTCGTGATCTTAGAAAAATCTGCCCTGAGGCCCTGATCATCTGGGGTGGTCCGGAAGCAGGTTCAGATCCGGACCAGGTCATTCGATCGCATCCTGAAGTTGATTTTATCATTCGCGGCGAAGGCGAGGCCGCATTTTTGGATCTGCTGAAATCCTTGTACAGCCGTGAGGCTGATACGTTCAGCCTGGCTATTCCAGGTTTAAGCTGGCGTCATCCGCTGACAGGTGCTGTTTCTCATGAACCTGAACGCCCGCGGCTCAAGGGGGAGGACTGGGTTTTTCCCTACAGCGGCCGGGACCTGGAACAGGATAAAAATAAAATGCTTTATTATGAGACATCACGCGGCTGTCCGTTTCGCTGTACCTACTGTCTTTCATCAATTGATAAGCATCTGCGATTTAAACCGCTGGACCGCGTATTCTCAGAAATTGACCTGTTTTTATCTCATCAGGTGCGACAGGTTAAATGTGTAGACCGGACGTTCAATGCTGATATCAACCGGGCAAAAAAAATCTGGGCTCATCTGATTTCGCGTCAGCAAGAACAGCAAACCGATCAGAAAACATCAGAAAGCTGGAAGCAGCGACGGGAACAGACTAATTTTCATTTTGAGATCGCCGGTGATCTGCTGGATGAAGCATCTGTCAGCTTGCTGGCAACAGCGCCGCCCGGTCTGATTCAACTGGAAATAGGTGTCCAGACCACTCAGTCACATGTGCTGCAGGCGATCTGCCGGCCCTGCGATCTGCCGCTATTGCGAAAACGAGTCGCCGCGCTGCTGAAGGCCGGGAATATACATCTTCATCTAGACCTGATCGCCGGACTGCCTGGTGAGACGTTAGACCAGTTCGCCAGCTCTTTTAATGATGTGTTTAATATGGGAGCGCATCAGTTGCAGCTGGGTTTTTTAAAAGTACTGCCCGGCACACCCATAGCCAGCAGCGCCAAAGCGCTGGGATTTGCCTGGCAGCAGGGCGCGCCATATGAAATACTGCGGTCTGACCAGCTTCGTTTTGACCAGCTTTGTCTTTTGAAGGACATCTCCCAGCTGCTGGAATCGTACTGGAATCATGGCCTGATCAGGCCGGTTGTCCGTTACCTGATTAAGCGGGCAGCGTCTCCTTTTGCCTTTTTTGCCTCATTCGCACGATGGCTTGGACAACATGACGGTTTCGACCGATCTTTAAGCCCTTCAGACCAGTGCTGCCAGCTGTGGCAGTTCGCGGTTCAGCACAATGCTGATCTTCGTGCGGAAACGGCTAAAGGGCAGGCTTTCCTCGACTCAATCCGGTTTTTTTATCTTGAAAGCGGCCAGAAAGACCAGCCCGTCTGGATGGGGTTCTGGGAACAGCTGACGCGTGACAATCAGAATACCAGGAGCGGACTTTCTGAAGCGTACATTCAAAGCCTGTTAAAAAAAGTTAAGAAAAACCGCCGTCAGTTTCAGCAGACTTATACTCATATCAAACGCTGGCGGGTTGATCATTTCACTTTTTCTGTCGATCGATTCAGATCTGACGGCGAACTGGTTTTGGCCGATGAAACGGTATTTTTTGACTTGAGCGGCCCGCGGCCGAAGCGGTTGCATGTGCCTGAATGATCGATTATACTTTTGTGTGAGCTACAAGCAGAATGTAATCTTATAAGCGGTTAATCAAAACACATATAGTGAGGTATCACGACCTCTTCAAAGATGAATCAAATATCAGTTTACTGGAGGAATTACTATGATTAAATTTGACCTTAGCAACGCCAGATCGTATATGGATGAGCATGAAATGGCACAGATGCAGGCTCAGGTAAGCCTGGCACATGACCTGCTTCATAAGAAAAAAGGCCCGGGCAGCGATTTTCTGGGCTGGCTTGATCTGCCGCAAAAATACAGCCGTTCTGAATTCGGACGCATTCGCAAGGCCGCGGCCAGAATTCGCCGCCAGTCAGATGTACTGGTTGTCATTGGCATCGGCGGGTCTTATCTGGGCGCCAAAGCCGCGATTGAAATGCTGTCGAGCCATTTTCAGGCGATGCAGACTAAACGTCAGCGTAAAGCGCCTCTGGTCCTGTTTGCCGGACAGAACCTGAGTGCTGATTATCTGAATGATTTACTGGCGTTTCTGGAGGACAAGCAGGTATCCTTAAATGTAATTTCCAAATCCGGCACAACTACAGAACCAGCTGTTGCCTTCCGCCTTTTGAAAGGCTGGCTTGAAAACAAGTATGGCAAAGAAGCTTCACGTGAGCGTATTTATGTAACAACTGACAAGCAGAAGGGCGCGCTTAAGAAACTGGCTGACAGTGAACAATATGAGACTTTTGTTGTGCCGGATGATGTTGGTGGCCGCTTCTCTGTCCTCACAGCCGTTGGCCTACTGCCGATCGCCGCGGCCGGCATTGATATTCGCGCCATGATGAAAGGCGCGCGGCAGGCGATGCAAAAATTTAATAAACCTGATTTAACTAATAACTCCAGCTACGCCTATGCCGCCTGCCGCAACGTTTTACTGCGCAAGGGATACGCGGTGGAGCTGATGGTCAATTATGAGCCATCCATGCATTATGTGACTGAATGGTGGAAACAGCTGTATGGGGAAAGTGAAGGTAAGGATAACCGTGGTCTTCTGCCTGCCGGAGTCGACAACACAACCGACCTTCACTCCATGGGGCAATATGTGCAGGATGGCAGAAGAATCCTGTTTGAGACGGTTGTTCAAATAGAACAGTCACGTAACCAGCTGACGGTGCCGAATGATCCGGACAATCTTGACGGGCTGAATTTTCTGGCCGGGACTGATCTGCATGAGATCAACAGCAAAGCCGCCCAGGGGACCATGCTGGCGCATGTTGACGGCGGTGTTCCCAACCTGCAGGTGACAATCTGCGAACGCAGCCCTGAAGCGTTCGGCGAACTGGTCTATTTTTTCGAGAAAGCCTGTGCGATCAGCGGATATCTGTTGGCTGTCAATCCATTCGACCAGCCAGGTGTAGAAGCGTATAAGCAGAATATGTTCGCCCTGCTTGGCAAACCAGGCTATGAAGATAAGCAGGCCGAGCTTGAAGCCCGGCTTTCAGATAAGGAATAAGGTGACTAACCCTCTATGAATAGAATACAGGCAGCAGCTGTGAAGCTGCCGCGTCATTTACTGCAGGCGGTTGAGAAACCGGCTCGCTACGCAGGTGGTGAATGGAACAGCGTTGAGAAAAATGAGGCTGTTCCCGTTCGCTTTGCTTTCTGTTTCCCCGACTTGTACGAAATAGGCATGTCGAATCTTGCTTTAAGAATCATCTATTATCAGCTTAATCAGCGGCAGGACACCTGGTGTGAACGTGTGTTCGCGCCCTGGACGGATATGGAAAAAGGCATGCGTGAACTGGGTCTGCCGCTTTTTTCCCTGGAATCAAAAACCCCCCTCAGCGCTTTTGATTTTATTGGTTTTACGCTGCAGTATGAGTTAAGCTACACCAATATTTTAAATATGCTTGACCTGGGAGGGATATCACTGCGCGCCGCTGATCGCGGCGAGGATGAACCACTGGTGATAGCCGGCGGCCCGGTCGCTTTCCACTGTGAACCGATCGCGGATGCTTTTGATCTGGTGCTGCTGGGTGAAACTGAGCAGCTGCTCGATGAGTTGCTGGACGCATACACGAGCTTCCAGAAAAAGGGCGGCAGCCGGCAAGCATTTCTGCTCAGAGCCGCCAGTATAGAAGGCGTTTATGTACCGCGTTTCTACACGGTGCTGTACCATGAGACAGGCCTTATACGTGAGATAACGCCCAATCAGCCCGGTGTACCGTCTGTGATCCGAAAACGACTGGTTAAGGATCTGGATCAGGCGCCTTTCCCTGATAAGGACCTTGTACCCAATACAGAAATAGTCCATGACCGTATGTTTCTGGAATTGATGCGCGGCTGTCCGCGCGGCTGCCGCTTTTGCCAGGCCGGTATGATCTACCGTCCGCTGCGTCAAAAATCAGTTGATGTGCTGGCGCGTCAGGCGGATGACCTGGAAATGGAAACAGGCTATGACGAGCTGGGCATGCTTTCTTTGTCAACCAGTGATTACCAGAAACTAGGTGAGCTTACCGATGAGCTGCTGTGCCGGATGACCCCGCGCATGACCAGTTTATCGCTGCCTTCGCTGCGGCTGGATTCATTTAATCTTGAACTCATGGAAAAGGCGTCGCGGACAAGAAAAAGCGGCCTGACCTTTGCCCCGGAAGCTGGTACGCAGCGACTGCGGAATGTGATTAATAAGCAGATAGAAACTGAAGATTTGCTGGAAGCGATGAGACTGGCCTTTGAAGGCGGCTGGAGCGGCGCCAAGCTTTATTTCATGCTGGGTCTGCCGACAGAGACGATGGATGATGTACGTGGTATTGCCAGCCTCACAGGCGCGATTCGCGACCTTTACCTGAAACTGCCTCGTGAAAAGCGCCGGCGCAGATTAATCTTAAATGTCAGCGCTGCCTATTTTATTCCAAAACCCTTTACCCCTTTCCAGTGGGTGGCCCAGGAAGACCCGGAGCTTGTCTGGGAAAAAATCAGCCTGCTGCGTGAGCTTTTGCGGCCACAGGGAATCAAGCTGCAGTGGCATGCCCTGAAATCAAGCCGGGTGGAAGCAGTGCTGGCCAGAGGTGACCGCAGACTGTTCAACGTGCTGGTGGCCGCCTGGCAGAAGGGGCAGACTTTCAGCGCCTGGGACGACCGGTTCGACAACGCGGTCTGGCAGCAATGTTTTCAGGAAGCCGGGCTGGATCCTGACTTTTACGCCGGACGTGCGCGCGGCCAGGATGAACAACTGCCCTGGGATCATATTGATATTGGGGTATCACGCCGTTTTCTCCAGCGTGAATATGAGAAAGCCCTGGCCGGTGAGCAGACACCTGAATGCCGTGTGGCCTGCACTGCCTGCGGCGCTGCCTGCTTCGAAGGAGGAATTTGCCTTGAGCATAACCACTGATAAGCATCTAAAAAAGACTGATGCTGATAAGACTGATACTGGAGATGAAAAACCGATGGATCAGACTGGCACGGGAGCAATGGGTCGGACTGAAACAGGAGCAATGGATCGGACTGGCACGGGAGCAATGGATCAGACTGAATCCGGAGCAAAGGATCAGACTGAAGCCGGAGCTGAAAAAACAGCGAGTCAGAAGGAAATACCCTTGTTCACCTATCGGTTCCGTTATACGCGCCAGGAGCCTGCTATCTGGCTGGCTCACCTGGATATGATGCGTACCTTTGAGCGCTCTATCCGCCGCGCGAACTGGCCGGTAGCCTGGTCAAAAGGCTATAATCCCAGGCCGCAGATAACCTTTGCCCTGCCGATCAGCGTTGGCCTGGCTACTGAAGATGACTACTTTGACGCTATCTTAACAGAAAACCTGGAGCCAGAGTTTTTGCTGAAAACCTTAAATAACAGTCTGCCCCGTGGCTTTGCCGTGACGGCCGCAGGCCGGCTGATAAAAACAGGTGCCAGCCTGATGAGCCTGGTCACAGCCGCTGAATACGGGCTGGTCCATCCTTCACTGCGGTCCGCCTGGGAGAAAATGGCGGCAGTCCCATGCGATCAGCCTTTGGTTGTCGCGAAGAAAAGCAAGAAAAAAATTAGGCAGCTGGATATCCGGCCGCTGATCATGAAAGTTGAAACGACGAACGATACGGGGCTGCTGCTGAAGACACTGGCCGGCAGCCAGACCAATCTGCGGCCCGATCTTT
>SLMY01000038.1 GCA_007133255.1 Clostridiales bacterium | reverse complement strand
GGTAGTCATGTTGCAGGGTCTGCCACTGTCGCCAGGCCTGGGCGAGGGTGGCCAGCAGGCTATGATGACCGGCGTAGTTATCCAGCAGATCGCGTTGCACCTCGCGTTTGAGCAGCTAAAGCAAAAACTGGCCGGGGAAGGCCTGTTTGAACAGCAGCATAAGAAACCACTGCCTGTCCTGCCGCAGGTGATTGGTGTAGTGACATCAGCATCAGGCGCAGTGATCCGGGATATTATTCAGGTGCTCAGCCGCCGGTTTCCCAATTTCAGATTAAAATTGCTGCCAGTTCCGGTGCAGGGCGACGAAGCTGCCCCCGCTATCGCTGCCGCGATACGTCAGTTTAACGCGATGGACGACATTGACGTGCTGATTGTCGGCCGCGGCGGCGGATCGATGGAGGACCTGTGGGCTTTTAATGAGGAGTGCGTGGCCAGAGCTGTTTTTGAGTCAGTCATTCCGGTTGTGTCCGCGGTAGGCCACGAAACTGATTTCACGATCTGTGATTTTGTCGCTGATATGAGAGCGCCAACACCTTCTGCCGCGGCGGAACTGGTTATGCCTGTTAAGCAGGATGTCATGCTCCAGCTGCGCCAGACAGAACAGCGACTAACGCATGCTTTGAAAAAGCGCCTCGCTTCGCAGCGGCAGCATATACGGTATTTGACACAAAACCGTGTTTTTCGCCGGCCGATGGAGCGCATAGAGAAAGCCAGACTGGATCTGGATCATGATGTACAGGCTTTAAGCCAAACGATGCGCCGGCGGCTGACAGCCCATGAACACCAGATTTCTGTACTGTCCGGCAAGCTTGACGCGCTCAGCCCATTAAAAGTACTGGCCCGCGGATATGGCCTGGTTAAAAAAGGTCCTGACGGCAAAACCGTATTTTCTGCCCGCATGGTCACGGCTGGTGACCAGGTGGATGTGTGGCTCAGTGATGGTGTATTAGGTTGTCAGGTGAAGGAAGTGAGAAGCAAGGAGGTTCTGTCAGATGAATCATAAACGGGATAAGGAAGATATGCAGCAGCCGGATCTGGAATCACTGGCTTTTGAGAAAGCGGCGGATGCCAGAGGCGAAAACGCTCAAACGGCAGATGCCGGTGATGAAAACGCTCAAACGGCAGATGCCGGTGATGAAAACGCTCAAGCGGCGGATGCCGGTGATGAAAACGCTCAAGCGGCGGATGCCGGTGACGAAAACGCTCAAACGGCGGATGCTAAAACTGATCGCGAAGGTGGCGATGGTATGGATCAGGATCAGAATGCTGACAAGGAAAAAAAGACAGAGCCTGAAGACGAGACAGGGACAGCTGACTGGATGAAGCGCTTTGAGTCGATGCCCTATGAAGAAGCCGTTGTCTTACTGGAAAAAATAGTAACAAAGCTTGAGTCCAGCGAGTTATCGCTGGATGAGTCGGTCACCTTGTTTCAGCAGGGCATGCATCTGGCCAGGATCTGCGCCGGCCGCCTGAATGAAATAGAAGGTAAAATCACTAAGCTGATTGAGACAGAACAGGAAAAAATGGAAGAAGTGCCATTTGATCTTGACTGAAGATGTCGGGAGGCCCATGATGCGGGATTTTCATAGTCAGTATCAAGACTGGCTTAACTTAATTGAAAAGGCTTTGCCTGACTTATTTCCGCAAACGCCCGCCAGTGAAGGCGGTGCTGTTGTGGAGGCAGCGCGCTACAGCTTGCTGGCAGGCGGCAAGCGCGTCAGGCCGGTTCTGGCTCTGGCCGTGGCTGATATGCTGGGGATAAAGACGGACAGGGCCATGCCTTATGCCGGCGCGATTGAGATGATTCACACCTATTCGCTGATTCATGATGATCTTCCCTGTATGGATGATGATGACTGGCGCCGTGGACGCAAGACCTGCCATATAGTCTATGGCGAAGCGCTTGCTGTTCTCGCGGGAGACGCGCTGCTGAACCGGGCATATGAGCTTTTATTTGAGGCGATTGACACCCGCCAGCCAGCGAGTCGTGAAGCGGCGCTGCTGATTGCCGCGGCAGCCGGCAGCCAGGGGATGATCGGCGGCCAGGCACTTGATCTGACAGCAGAGAAAAAAAAGATCAGCGACAAAGAAATGCGTCAGCTTCATATGATGAAAACCGGAGCGCTGCTCAAAGCACCGGTGATGGCCATGGTCAAGCTTGCTGATATAAAGGCGGACAGTCAGATCGCGTTTGAACGATTTGCCGCAGCGATCGGGTTGGCCTTTCAAATTCAAGATGATATTCTGGATGTGGTATCTGACCGTGAGCAGATGGGTAAAACAACCGGGAAAGATGAAAGAGACAGCAAATCGACTTATGTCAGCCTGTATGGTCTTGACGGCGCGCGCCGGCAGTTGAATCAGGCAATCGCCCTGGCCTATGATTACCTGGGCCAGCTGCAGGAGCGGGATGGACTTGACAGCACGTTTTTGTCCGGCCTGACCGATTACCTGCTGCACCGTGAAAAATAATTCAAAGCTGAGTGGAGCTTACATGGAATCGATACTTAAAAAAATCAAAACACCAGAAGACATCAAAAAACTTGGCGAAGAAGAGCTCTTCTCACTGGCCGGGGAAATACGTGAGCTGATCATTCAGACCGTCGCTGAAAACGGGGGTCACCTGGCCTCAAATCTGGGTGTGATCGAACTGACCCTGGCCATACTCAAGGTTTTCGACTTTACACATGATCAGATCGTTTTCGATGTTGGACATCAGGCATATGCCTGGAAGATCCTCACCGGGCGGCTGGAATCTTTCTGTACCCTGCGCAAAATGGGCGGCTTGTCGGGTTTTCCCAAGATATCAGAAAGCTGTTACGACTTTTTCAATACTGGCCACAGCAGTACATCTATATCAGCCGCGCTCGGGCTTAGCCGGGCGCAGGCGCACAGCGGCAGACATGGACAGGCCATCGCGGTGATCGGAGATGGCGCCTTGACAGGCGGTATGGCATTTGAAGCGCTTAATGACGCCGGACAGTCAGGTGAGAACCTGATTGTGATCCTCAATGACAACCAGATGTCTATCAGCCCGAATGTGGGAGGATTGTCAAGGCATCTGGAAAACCTGCGTGTCTCAAAGCGGTATATCCGCGCTAAATCCAGAATCGAATCAGTGATGAATAAAATTCCCCTGGTCGGACGCCCTTTTTATCGGCTGATGATGCTTTTTAAGCGGACCACCAGGCTGGCGCTTCAGCAAAGCGGTATTCTGTTTGAGCAGCTTGGATTTCGCTACTACGGACCGATCGATGGTCATGATCTGGACGATATGATTGAACACCTGCAGGTTATCCGCAACATTAACGGGCCTGTCCTGCTCCATGTCCTGACCCAAAAAGGCCGCGGTTATAGCTATGCTGAAGAATCACCCGATCTTTATCATGGTGTCGCGCCTTTTATCATTGAGAACGGACTGGTGAACGGCCATTCGTTGAAGCCGGACAAAACTTCTTTTTCAGAAGTTTTTGGCCGATATCTAGCCGAGAAAGCTGCCAGACAGCCTAAAATATGCGCTATATCAGCCGCGATGACGGGAGGGACAGGGCTAACAACCTTCGCCGCGTCCTACCCGGCACGGTTTTTTGATGTTGGTATTGCTGAACAGCACGCGATGACACTGGCGGCCGGACTGGCGGCCGGCGGGATGAAACCGGTGATCGCGCTTTACTCAACTTTTCTGCAAAGAGCTTATGATCAGCTGCTGCATGATGTGTGTCTGCAGTGCCTGCCGGTGGTTATCATTGTAGATCGTGCTGGTATAGTCGGCGAAGACGGTGAAACGCACCAGGGCATTTATGACTTAAGTCTGCTGCTGCCGCTGCCGGGGCTGGAAATCTACTGCCCGGCTGACTATAAACAGTTGAGGGCGGTTATGGATTACGCGCTTGAAAATAAATTGGGGCCGGTCGCGATCCGTTATCCGCGCGGCAGGCAGTGGCCAACGCCTTTACCTGAGCCGAAGCCGTCTGTGTCTGAGTCTGATGATCATGTGTCAGACAACTCATTACCGCGTATTCAGCAGGCGTGTGTTTTACGTGATGGAAGCGATATAACCCTGGCTGCCCTGGGCACTATGGCCGGGCCAGCGCTTGAAGCTGCTAACAATCTGGCTGAGCGAGGTGTCTCAGCCCAGGTTCTGCTGTTTGTCTGCGCCAAGCCGATTGATCATCAGACCCTGAAAACATCTGTGGCCAGAACCCGTCGGGTGCTCTTTATCGAAGAAGCTTTATGCGAAGGTGGTTTTGGACACAGCGCGCTGCCTTTCCTGATCAAAGCTGTGCCTGGTGTGGTCTTTGACTGCCTGGGTGTAAAAGATCACCCGCTGTGCCAGGGAAGCCGTGACCAGCTGCTGGCGCTCAACCGGCTGCAGCCGGAGTCGATCGCTGAAGCGGCCATGCAATTATGCGCGGACAGGCACTGATTATACCTGCTGTACCAGCGTGAACTGATTGTACCCGCTATACCAGCGTGTTATGATAGATATACAAAATCTGAGTGAACGTAAGCGCCCATGCAGGCGCGAAAGTGGAACCCGAAACCTGTTAACCGGTAAGGAGGCTCACTATGAAAAAGCGTACGATTATCTGCATCAGTCGTGAATTTGGCAGCGGCGGACATGAAATCAGCCAGAAACTGGCCGACATGCTTGATATTCCCTGTTATGACAAGCGGCTGATAGAGCGGACAGCAAAAGAATTTGGTGAATCAGAATCAATGATTAATGGTGCCGATGAACAACCCGTCAACTATTTCCCAGATGATAACTACAACCCGTTTTCGCCTTTTTCGCAGCATGAGATCCTATATTTTTATGATGTGAATTATAAAGTCTTTCACATGCAGGTTTCTGTGATAAAAAAAGCGGCCGAAGAAGGATCCTGCGTGATCGTTGGCCGTGTTGCTGATGAAGTTTTGAAAAAAGATCCTGATATGATCTCTATTTTTGTCACAGCGGATATGGAAGATCGTGTGAAACGCGTGATGGACTATGAGCAATCAGAGCGTAAAGAAACCGTTCAGCTGGTCAAGCGAATGGACAAACTGCGGGCGAACTACTACAATTTCTATTCAGAAAATGAATGGGGAGAATGCAGTTCCTATGATCTGTCAATCAATGTATCAAAATTCGGCATTGAAGACGCTGTGGCTAAACTCGCGAAAATGCTGCAGTAACAGGAAGCCTTTTTAACGCCGGCCAGGCGCATGCCGTTCAGCAGCTGGCTCAGCTGGCGTGTGATTGATTAACGGCTCAGATGGTCAGGGGTCACAACAGCGCAGGGGGACATGATGAAATTTGGATTATATGTTAATCCTGACAAAGACAGAGATCTGGCGATTGCCAGAAACGCCGCGAAGCTTGTCAGTCAGCTGGGCGGCAGCTGTCTGATTGGCAGTCAGTATGCCCAGACACAGCTGGCCGAAGCAGAACATGTAGAGATAGGTGAATATGCCTCTTGTGATTTGACCTTAAGCATGGGGGGAGACGGAACCTTTTTATCCGCCGTTCATCTGCCGGGATGTGAAGCGTTGCCGATTGCCGGGATTAATCTGGGCAGTGTTGGTTTTCTGCCGGAAATCAAGCCGGAATCAGTTGAGGACTCGATAAAGAAAATTTTTCACGGACAGTATCAGATTGATGAGCGCATGATGCTGAGTGTGGCCTGTTACGATCCGGAAGGAAATCTGCTTGAACAGGGCGACGCGCTGAATGACGCTGTTATATCAAGGGGCGGAAAATCCCGGATCCTGATGCTGGATCTGCAGATTAACCGGGAAATGGTGGAACGGATTCCCGGTGATGGCATTATTGTCTCAACGCCAACGGGTTCAACCGCTTATTCACTGTCAGCCAGCGGACCCATTGTTCATCCGGATCTGAAGCTGATGCTGATTACACCCATCTGTCCGCATACCTTGCATAACCGCAGTTATATCGCGCATGCCGACAGTGCGGTTGCTATCCGTATTTGTGAATATCCTTATCATGCTGTGCTAGCCATAGATGGTCGTAAAGAAATCGATCTGGCCAGCGGCTGCTCTATTGTTATCAAGCAGGCACAACGATCATTAAAAATGCTTCGGCTGGGTGAAGACCGCTTTTACGCGACTTTGCCTCAGAAGATTCAAGCCAGGGGGAAAGTCAATTGAAACCGACAAAAGCTCAACGGCAGGCCAGTTTGCTGCAACTCATCCGTGATCGTAATATTGGTACCCAGGAAGAACTTGTCAGCCGTCTTAATGATAACGGGCTCTTCGCTACACAGGCGACCATCTCTCGTGATATTAAAGAGCTTGGCATTATTAAGATCAGTGATGGTAAAGGACAGCAGAAATATGTCGCGCTGGAGCGGGGAGGAGACGCGCCTTCCGGACGGCTGCTGAAAGTGTTTTCAGAAGCTGTTACAAAAATAGATATGGCCGTTAACCTGGTTATTGTCAAGACATTGCCAGGTATGGCCCAGGCGAGTGCTTCAGCGCTTGATTCTATGAATCTGACAGAAGTGGTGGGCACAATCGCGGGTGATGATACCGTTTTTATCGTGGTCCGTACACCTGAACAGGCTCAAGACCTGACCAGGCTTTTAAATCAGATGATGGTGTCCGCTACATGATGCTTGTTCAAGTTGAGATTACTGATTTTGCCCTGATTGATCGAGCGGTTTTAGCCCCTGGCGCTGGACTGACTGTACTTACCGGTGAGACAGGCGCCGGTAAATCAATTCTGATTGACGCTATTTCTGTTTTGTGCGGCAGTCGTGCCAGTCGTGAGTTGATCCGCCACGGTAAAGACAAGGCAGTTATTGAAGCGGTTTTTGAAGGAGATCTTGACTGTCTGCCTGGAAAACTGCTGTCTGAACTGGGTCTGAAAGAAACAGCAGACGCGGGCCGGGAGACAGAAAATGAAACGGGCGGGGTTGAGAAGGCGCGGCCGGATGAACCTGATGAGCTGATTCTAACCAGGGAAGTCCAGGCTTCCGGCCGGACTGTCTGCAGGCTGAACGGGCGCCTGATTCCGCTCAGCCTGCTGCGTGAGTTGTCTTCCTCCCTGATCGATATTCATGGCCAGCATGATCAGCAGGCTATCTTCAGAAGCGAGATGCATCTGCAGCTGCTCGACCGGTTTGGCAAAGAAGCGATCGCGGAGGCTAAAAGGCCATATCAGGAAGCATTGCGTGCCTGGAGACAATGCAGGCGGCAGATGACTGAGCTGGGTGATGATCCGGCGCAGCGCGAGCGGATGCTTGACATGCTGCGCTACCAGGTTCAGGAAATCGAGGCCGCGAATATAAAACCACAGGAAGACGAGCGCTTGTCTGAGCGCCGGCGTCTGCTCGCGAACGCTGAGAAAATTATCCAGTCCTTATCAGAAGCTTATGACCTGCTGACAGAAGACCAGCCTTTGTCTGTCTTGACCGCGCTGGGACTGATCAGTGAGAAAACCGGAGCTGCCGCGCGGCATGTCCGCGGGCTGGAAGAGACCCATCAACAGGTAGAAGAAGGACTCATACTCCTGCAAAGTGCCGCTGACGATATACGCACGCGTCTGGACGGACTGGAGCTGGACCCGGCGCAGCTGGACCAGATAGATGAACGGCTGGACCTTTTATACAGGCTGAAGCAGAAACATGGCGGCAGTCTGGAAATGGTTTTGAGATTTTTTGAGCAGGCGAAGCAAAAACTGGAAAGCCTTGACGCAGGCGAAGCGGCCTATGAAAAACTGCTGCAGCGCCGACGCCAGCTTGAGGAGCGGCTCATAGAGCTGGGCAGCGCGCTGACGCAGGCTCGACGCGAACAGGCCAACCTGCTGGAAAAGGCAATCGCGGCACAGCTCAAAGACCTGGGTATGCCCAATATTCGCTTCGCAGTTACTTTCCAGCCCCGTCTTTTGGCTCAGAACCGGCAAGATTCCGGCAAGGCTTCTTTTAAGGCACAAGGCATGGATGATGTCGCGTTTGAGTTTTCAGCGAATCCCGGCGAACCCTTAAAGCCCTTGTCGAAAATCGCCTCTGGCGGAGAAGCTTCCAGGATCATGCTGGCGATCAAGGTGATCCTGGCCCAGGCAGACCAGATCCCTGTCCTGATCTTCGACGAGATAGACAGCGGGGTCAGCGGCCATACGGCAGACCGTGTCGCCGAGAAACTGATGAAACTCTCCCGCCGGCGGCAGGTGTTCTGCATCACACATCTGGCTCAGATCGCGGCGATGGCTGACGCGCATCTTTTCGTGATGAAATCAGCTACAGATAACCGGACATCCAGCACCCTGACCGTTTTGAATCAGAATCAGCGCAGTGAAGAGCTGGGACGCCTCCTTTCCGGTGGCACCGGGCAGCAGGAGGCCAGGCAGCTGGCAGACCGTATGCTGCGCCAGGCCTGCAGGATCAGACAGGAAGCAGACTAGCTGCAATGAAGATTAATCAGTCAGCGGATCATGCGGTCGTTTAACCGGCGTGACGAAGCCGCTCGTCCTTCACACCAGTGGTGTCTTTTTTAGTTTTTTTATCTGGATGCGCGAAAAACCCCGTGGTTCAGGGCGAGGATGAACAGCGCACTATTAGACAGGCGTCTGCTGCTGTTCGATCAATAATTGTCAGTTCATCATTGTTTTTGTCTCTTGCGCGACCTTTCGCAGCAGCTGACGAAAATCTTCCGGAAAAGGCGCCGCGACCCGGATATGCCGGAATGTCTCCGGATGGATAAAGCGCAGCTGCGCGGCGTGCAGCGCCTGACGGCCTATCAGCCTGTCCAGCAGGGTGGCGCGATTTGTTTCCAGCCAGCCGTAAAGTCCGTCACCAACGAGCGGATGCCCGATAGACCGGCAATGGACACGAATCTGATGCGTGCGGCCGGTCAGCAGCTTGAAGCGTACCAGTGACACATCCGCTTCAGGATAATAGCGAATGACTTGCCAGGTTGTATAGGCAGGCGCGCCATCAGCGCTCACCTGACGCAGCATGATGCTGCCCGCGACGCGGCCAATCGGGGCCTGGATCAGACCCAGGCGGCCGCGCATCTTACCATGAACCAGACCAATATAGAGTTTTTCCATTTTGTTTTGAGTCAAAACATGGTGCGCGTGACCGTTCAGCGCGATCAAGACCGCGCCGGATGTATCGCGGTCGAGACGAATAACCGGGTGAAGCGGAAGGTCTGACAACTGATGTGTCAATGACCCCTCGTGATGCAGATAAGTGGGATGGATAACCATGCCAGGCGGTTTGGCGACAACCAGCAGCCACTGATCGCGATAGACAAAAGGCGCGTCAGGGATGTCCCTGATTGATACGGGTTTTTCTTTTTCAGAAGGCAAACTTGCCTCCAGCACATCCCCGGGCCTGACCCGGTCGATCATGCGCTGAAACCGGCCATTACAGGTAAGGCGGCCGTGAATCCTGATTCGTTTAGCCATCAGCCGTGACATGCCGGTACGCCGGCACAAGACATCAACAGCCCGGCAGCCGTCATCTTCAGGCATCACTTGACACGTTACTTTCACCTTGGTTCTCACTTTCTTTTCCTGACAGCGTTTGTTCAAAACTGTCTGCTGCTCACTTGTCAGTGTAGCACATGAAGGAATAATCAGAAATAATAAAAAAACAAAG
>SLMY01000129.1 GCA_007133255.1 Clostridiales bacterium | reverse complement strand
GCTGATGTGATGTCGTGCTGTCCAGTCAGCAAATAAGTCGTGCTGTCCAGTCAGCAAATAATAGGAAACCAGTAGTATTGAAACCGATTGATCTAAAATGAAAGATGAGGTAGATGCATGAAAAAGGTAAAAGACAAACACATTCTTGTCGCGGCCGATTTCGCGGGATTTCCGCTGAAGGAAGTTGTTGTGGCTCATTTACAGAAGAAGGGCTGGACGGTAACTGACATTGGTGTGCGATCCGAAACGGAAGAAGACCCGGAAATGTTTCACCGGATAGGCCTGAAGGCCGGCGCGAAAATTTCTGAAGGTGAGTTTGAGCGGGCGCTTTTGTTTTGCGGAACCGGCATGGGCATCCATATCGCCGCCAGCAAATGCCCCGGTGTTTTTGCCGGCGTTGTTGAAAGCGTGCCAGCTGCTTTGCGTGCCATAACCGGAAATAATGTCAATGTTCTGGCTATGGGCGCGTTTTATGTGGCGCCGCAGATGGCAAAGGATATCGCTGACGCCTATTTAAGTCATAATCTGGGTGATGGCTATGAATGGTGGCCTAATTTCTATGAGTTTCACAAGGTGGCCTGTGATGAGCTGGACCAGTTTGACTATGAAACATTCAAGGCGAACGGGTTTGAAGTCAAAAAATTGGCTGATTATCCGCTGGAGCTGATGGATAAACCAGAATAAGGCCTTATAAGGCGGCTGGTTCATGTCTTCCGGATGTCTTCGAGAATAAGCAGGATCTCCTCCTTGTAGCTTTCCGGGGCACGAATGACTCCCCAGCCCAGATGCGCCTGGAACAAGCCATTATATGCCGAGTCGTGATAGGACTGCATGGTGTACGGAATGGAGCGATCCGCAAGGACCGATTCAAGGTACTGAGCCTCAATCTGGTTATTGATCGCGGCGATTTTAATAAATTGTTCCATTTGGCAACCTCCCTGTGGTTGGTTCAGGTTCAGACAATGCTGTTGGCTCTGCCATGATCCTTATTTGGCAGCGTCCAGGCTTTGTCTGTCTCAGGCTTATACACTTATGCTACACTATTTTAAGAACATATGCATGCCAATCTTTTCATGTGCGGTGTCAGGTATCTGCTGCAGGATAGTGGTTTCGGCCAGAAGACAGTTTGTGCTAAGATAGGGCAAAAAAAAGGAGTGACTTATGTATCAAATCGCAGGTATTCAGATGACGCCGGTGATGAATAATATTGACGAAAATCTCAAACGCGGCATCAAATTCATCGACCAGGCGTGCAAACAGGAATCGGAACTGGATCTGATTGTGTTTCCGGAAATGTGGACAACCGGTTATCATCTTTCTAAAGAAGCTTTTCTAAAACTGGGTGAGAACCGGGAGGGCAAAACAGTCACCATGATGCAAGAACAAGCTGATCGGGTCAATTCGGCGATCGTCGCCCCTTTCATTGAAAAAGATGAAGATGATAAGCTTTATATCTCAGTCGCTCTGATTGATTGTGATGGTCAGTTGCATGGCATTGTCCGCAAGAGCATTCTCTGGGGACGAGAACAAAATATCTTCAACCCGGGGAAAATAGAATATCCGGTATTTGATATTAAAGTCGGCAAAGTCGGTATCCTGATCTGCTATGAGATGGAATTTCCTGAGCCGTCACGCCTGCTGGCTCTGAAGGGCGCGGAGTTTATTGTCTGTCCTTCCATCTGGAGCCTGGCCGCGTCGAGGCGCTGGGATATCCAGCTGCCAGCCCGATCACTCGATAATACTGTCTTCGTGCTTGGCATTAATACAGTTGGCAATAACAGCTGCGGCAAGAGTAAACTGGTCAGCCCGCTGGGTGATGTGCTGATTGAGGCATCGGACAGCCGGGAGGAAGTGTTCGTCCATGTCATCGACAAAGAAGTTCTTATGTGGGCCAGAGAAGAAGTACCCTACCTGAGTGACTTTAAAGAAAAACTGACACCAGGCGGTATCAATCAAATACCCATACCAATACTGTAAAGATCAAGAGGAGGATCTATGGTAACAATTCATCAGGAAACCTGTACGGGCTGCGCGCTTTGTGTCAAAGATTGTGTTTTTGGTAATCTTGAGATGAGAAACGGCAAGGCAGCTGTAAAAGGTGATTGCATTCGCTGTGGTCACTGTGTGGCCATCTGCCCTGTATACGCGGCAGGCATTCCGGAATATGACATGGCTGATATTGAGGTATACCAAAGGGAAGCTTTTACGGTTAAGCCTGACCATTTCCTGCGGGCGATTAAGTTTCGCCGCAGTATTCGTTTTTTCAAACCCAGGCAGGTAGAAAAAGACAAGCTGCGCAGGATTATCCAGGCAGGTCGCTATACAGCGACAGCGGTTAATCTGCAGGATGTTCGTTTCATGGTGGTGCAGGACAGTCTGCCCCGGTTTAAAGAAATGATCTGGCAGGGATGGGAAAAAGCCGTGCGGAAACTGTCTGACGAGAATAACCCGAACGCGGATCGTTTTAACGGCTATTTGACAGCCTATCGTCAGGATCCGCAGCAGGACAGGCTTTTCTTCAACGCGCCGGTCGCGGTGATTCTGGCAGCTGATGTGCCCCTGGACGCCGGTCTCGCGGCAGCCAATCTTGAGAATATGGCCGTAGCGGAAGGCTTAGGCGTACTGTATGACGGATATGTGATTCGGGCTCTGGCTGAAAGCCCGGAGGCGAAAGAATGGATCCAGTTAGGTGATAAGCAGCCAATCGCCTGTCTTCTGCTAGGCTATCCGGATGTAACGTATAAGCGAACAGCACCGCGGCGCAAGGCAGATCTTGTCTGGAAATAATACCGGTTATTTTCTGGATGAACCCGAGTATATAATGAGTAAACAAAGAAGGAGTTAATATGAAAGTCTTGATGATTAATGGCAGCCCGAATGAAAAAGGCTGCACGTACACAGCCCTTAGTGAGGTAGCGGGCCAACTGAACCAGCAGGGAGTTGAGACGCAGATCTACCATATTGGCAGCGGAGCGATAGCAGGCTGCATCAACTGCGGTAAATGCGCCAAAACCGGGTACTGTATCTTCAATGAGGATGGGGTAAATGAATGTATAGACCTGCTCAGTCAGGCTGATGGCCTGGTTGTCGGATCGCCTGTTTATTACGCGGCGCCTACAGGACAAATCTGTGCTTTTCTCGATCGCCTGTTCTTTTTGAAATCACATAAATACGCGTATAAGCCGGCAGCGGCGATTGTCAACTGCCGCCGAGGCGGTGCCAGCGCTGCTTATGACCGGCTCAACAAGTATTTTACTATATCCAGCATGCCGGTTGTTCCGTCGCAGTACTGGAACTCAACACACGGGTTTACACCGGAACAGATACGCAAGGACGGGGAAGGGATGCAGACCATGCGGACACTAGGCCGCAATATGGCCTGGATGCTTAAGTGCTTTGACCTGGCTAAAGACCAGGTGCCGCTGCCTGAAAAAGAAGAAAGAATCTCAACTCATTTTATTATGGATTAAGCCCTGATCTTTTCTTATGGTTTTAGTCCTGATCTTTCGGGTGAACCCTGATCAGTCGGGACGTACAGCCAGCAGCACCCGCCTGATGAAATAGGTGAGGGCAGGCATGGTATCACGAATCCGTGCCTCAATTTTCTGATGCAATAAGGCGGCTTTCATAATCATGTCCTCATCAGGTTCGCGATTGCCGTAACGCATACGGGCGACCGCCCAGAAAACTTCCGGAACCGGGTGAGAGAGGATTTTCAGATACGCTTCAGCTCTTTGCGCGAACTGCTGAAGGGTTTCGCCATTTTCAGGCTGCAGATCAATACAGTCCAGCTGCCGGAGCATGTCCTGATAATAATAGTCCATCCGTCGGCGCCTGTCCGGGACACGCAGGTGGACGTTTTCCGGTACAAAACGCTGCCTGTGCCTTCTTCTGGCAAGCCAGATCATAAAACGGGCCAGGACAATGATACTGATGATCGCGACCAGCACAGCAAGAAAGAGCAAGCCGGCCGTCTGATCTTCCTCTTCCGGATCAATCAAATCAAAATCAGACGGAGGCGATATGGAAGGAGACGGCTCAGGGGTCAGGTCAACAATGGGCAGGTCCAGATCGTTTTCATCATCGGGGATCTGAGCCGCAGGCGTGGCATCGAATGTCAGCCAGCCGATACCCGGGAAATATAGTTCCGCCCAGGCATGCGCGTTTTCACCTGTGGCGCTGTATCGATGCTCCTGGCTAGCTTCTTCAAGCACAAATCCTTCCACATAACGAGCGGGTATATCCAAAGTTCGGGCCATGACAACCATAGCTGACGCGAAATAGACACAGTATCCAGTTTCTGTCTCAAGAAAATGCGCGACAAAATCCTCATTTTCCGGCGGCATGACCGGCTCAAGGCTATAGGTGAACTGATCACGCATATAGGTTTCAAGCAGAACCGCTTTTTCATAAGGTGTTTCACCTTCAGCGGTCAGATCGGCCGCTGTCTCAAATACGATGTCCGGCAGTGTATCCGGCAGCTGCATATACTCGTTAATCACACGCTGCTCATTTCTGTCTGTGGTACCAGACAGGCGTTTCTCGAGTTCGACGATCGCTTCATCAAACCCGTCACTGCCGCGATCAAAATAGACAAAGGTCTGGGTGTACGAGTCGCGGACGGGAAGCGGTGAGTAGACAAACAAATCACCATCTTCAGTAAAATAGGGCGGGTGGTTAAGCAGATCAGATGTCTCTATTTCAGTGACCCGGCCGCCCGTGAACAAGGTTGACATCCGGATCTGGTGGTCTACTTCCATTGAGACTTCCTGCATGAACCGGTCACGAAAAGCCTGCTCTGAGCGGCTGATCGGATAGTGGGCGTTAAAGGTCTGTCTTCTGATCTGGGCCCAGAGCATGCTGTTGAAGCGAAAGTGCTGCCTGGCCGGGCGGTTCCAGCTGAAGCCGGTGTATTCACTTCTGGTGATACCCCGCATCAGGACAGGCGTGCGGGTCGTAACACGCATGACAGGCCGGTCGCTTAACTGAGTAGGTCCGCCCATTCGCTGACCTGTAACGGCATAACCGTAATCGCCCAGGTCAAACCCTTGCCAGTAACGTCCGCCGCCTAATGTGTTCTGCCAGATATCATCTATATCCTGGATCCGGTTGACAAGCGGCATCCAGCGCCAGTTGCTGGTATTGTCGGGTATCAGCAGCTGGGCGGAAAGCAAACTGATGATCGCGACCGGTATGGCCAGAACCTGCATAGATGAACGCGGCAGTCTTGTGTCCTGCGGCCTTTGCAGATGGACCGCCTGGCTGAAATGGCGCGGCATGAGAATCAGCAGCGCCGCCAGCGCGATCAGAAAAGCGGAAAAGGTATCGGGATACCAGATCAGAAGCGGCAGATAAACAGCCGCTGTCAAAAACAGGTAGACAGCCAGATGGCTGATCAGCCGCACCAGAGTGAAAAGAGAGATGGACACGGGCAGCAAGATCAGCGGAACCAGCAAAGTCAGCCAGGCTGATTCCGGCTCGCCAAAACGAATATAGATAGATGCCCACTGGTTAAACTCTCCGGCAATTTCGACAATTTCTTCCCAGGCTTCGGTTCGCCAGATGAGCCAGGCCGCCGAAACAAAAACACCAAAGCCAAGCAGAGGCGTCAGCCACCAGCGACGGCTGAGCAGCAGCACCAGCAGCATCACGATCAGCGCGCTGTAAAGCGTCTGGCCAAATCCAATGTCATAGCCCCTGACATGGAAAAAAGACTGGCCGAAACTGATCACGAACAAGACCGCCACGGCGGTATCAACCAGAAGTTCAGTCAGTTTTTCAGATAATCGCCACTTCATCGCTGCTTAACGGCCAGCTGATCACTGAGCCGTTCTCCATAATGCATAAACCAGGCCGGCAGGTTCGACTGCTGCAGCTGCTGACGCAGCAGGGCTTCACTGGCATCTGGCCGGGCCGGGCCGGCAAATAGCGTGAAAACAGGCCGGCTGGGATGGTGCTGCCTGCGTAAAATATTCAAAATGCGCTGATCAATTCGAGTCGTGATGACCATAGCCGCCTTGATCTGTTTATTCTGATCCAAAATCCTTTCAAGAGAAGTCAGAAAATCACTTCGTCCTTCAAATTTAACCTGAGCCAGCCAGTGGTAGAACAGCTGGAAATCAGCCGGGTTTTTACCGACTTCCTCACGCTCTTCTTTGCCAAGACTGTGGATGTTGACAATCCAGTCCTGACGCAGCAGATAGTGGATCAGCGCGGTCGCGCTTTCACACAGCGCGTCTTCAGCCTGAACAGCCGCCTCGCCAGGCCAGGGGGGCCGGTTCAGGTCAAGAACAAGCAGCATATGCGGTTCAGCGGCCTCTTCAAACTGGCGTGTCATCAGGGTCTGCTGTTTCAAAGACGCTTTCCAGTGAATGCGTTTTAACGGATCGCCGCGATGATATTTGCGAACAGTGGAAAACGGCTCATGCTGATCTTCGGTCGCGAAGCGGTGCCTTGAGAACGCTTTGCTGTCGAGTGTCGGCAGCGGCAGGCTGTCAAGCTCATCAAGCAAAGGATATACGAGCAGGTTATTCATACGGTAGTAGGGAAGCAGCCGCATATCGAACGGCAGTCTGACAATGCCGAAGATATCAATAAAGTCAATAATGGTCATGCCAACTTCGTATTCACCGCGATAGGGGCATTCAAGTGTCAGATCATAAGACACATCGCTGTTGCTTGGCAGATTAAACCGCAGTGAGCGCTTTTCTTCATAGGCAGGCGTCTGGAGACGGATATGCATCATCGGGTAGGGAATGATTTTCTCGTTATGGACTTTGAGTGACAGATGGACAGGCCTGCCATGCAAGGTGCGTTCCACATCAAGAGTCTGAACATAGGTAAACGAAAAAGCCGCCCAGATATTCATTGCCAGCGCCAGAAGCGCCAGAAACATCTGCGCGAAAAACAAAACGTAGAAAACACGGACACCGCTTCCCAGTCCAGCCACCAGCCAGCCCGCGGCCAGACAATAGTAAAGAAAACGCCAGTTTTTCATCTGACAGCCGGTACCGGTATGCTGTGGACGATCTGGTGCAGAAGACGACTTGCTGACTGGCTGTGCAAGGCGGCTTCAGGCCGGAGCACCAGACGGTGCAAAAGGACAGGGCCTGATAAAGTCTGAACGTCATCCGGAAGCACAAAATCACGGCCGAGCATACAGGCTCTGGCACGTGCCGCCCGCATCAGGGCAATGGTACCGCGCGGGCTGATGCCCAGGGCGATTGATTCATGCTCCCTGGTTTTCTCAACCAATTTCGTGATATATTCCATCACAGGTGAAGAGACGTGTATCTTAGAAGTTGACTGCTGAAGCTGGGCGATCATCTGCTCATCAGCGACCGGGGAGAGTTCTGACAGCGATTTCGGATTGATATGCTGGCGTAAAATCTCAATTTCCTCATTATGCTGAGGATATCCCATGCTGGCCCTGAGCAGAAAGCGGTCGAGCTGGGCTTCGGGAAGCGGGAAAGTGCCGGCGTATTCAATGGGGTTCTGGGTGGCAAGGACCATGAACGGCTGTGGGACCGGATAGGTTCTGCCATCAACCGTGACCTGGTTTTCCTCCATGACTTCAAGCAGGCTGGATTGTGTTTTAGGGCTGCTGCGGTTTATTTCATCGGCCAGAATAATATGGCTCATAATCGCGCCCTGGTGGAAAACCATTTTACTGCTTTGAATATCATACAAGTTGTATCCGGTTATATCAGACGGCAGCACATCGGGTGTAAACTGTATACGCTGAAAACTCAGGTCCAGGGAGCGGGCAAAAGCCTGCGCGAGGGTTGTCTTGCCCACACCGGGCACGTCCTCAATCAGCACGTGTCCGCGGCAAAGCAGCGCTGTCAGCAGCAGATCTATGGTATCACCCTTACCAATCAAAACCTGGGCGATATTTTTTCTGATCTCTTCGATTAATTGTCTGGTATCCATGAACGGCACCTCATGTGGGGTAACGGCGGATCAGCGATAAGCTCGCTGATGAATTTTTCTATTTGCTTTATTTTAACAGATAAACAGCCAAGTTGTCTTGTTTATCAATCAAAGCGCCGGGCACGGGGGTCCTGATTAACCAGACATAAAACTTCGCCAGACTCTTTTTAAAAAGTTGAGCAGCACCAGAAACAGTGGCCAGTGACCCGGCGGTGAAATTTATCAAGCAGCACCCAAAACAATGGCCAGTGACCCGGCGGTGAAATTTTCATCAGCACGATCAATTGGCAGACAAATGTCTGGGCAGGGGCAGTAATTTAAGCTACAATAGGCATGACAGCTTCGTATCGGGGAGGTATGGTTTTGATTAAAACAGCGTTGACATTGAATGTCAGTCAGGAAGATGCGGAAAAAACAGCTATTCTGGCTAATGGGACGCATCTGGGTTTATTGTCTAGCTCACGGCAGAAAACACATGTTCAGACCAGTCATCGGCCTTTGCAGCTGATCGCGGCGTTTTCTCAGGGTATTCAGTTAGATGAGGCCGCGGATCAAGCGCCAGATAAAAAACCCGATGCTCAGGACTTACCTGAAAGTGACCAGCAGACAGCTTCAGCGGACAAACAAGCAGCGGTTTCCGGCGGGAAAAATGCTGCTGCTTCAGCCGAGGCTGATCTTACCCGGCAAACTCTGCCTTTGCATAGTCAAACCAGCCAGCAGAAGATGCTTGAATCATGGAAGGCTTTTGCCTCGCTTTTGAACAGGCGCGGCAGCAGTGAACTGGTTAACTTGCTGCAGCAGTACTTTTTGCGGCCGGACTGGCTGTTATGCCTGGATGAAAAACGGCTGCAGGCCTGGCTGCCTGAACACCTGAGTTTGTATTTGCTGCGTGGCAGAGAACTAAGAAAAGTGAAAGCCATTGAACCGCGTCAGTCTGACCCGCCCGCGTCTTTTACCAGATCACTTAAGTTCTACTCGGTTAATCTGCAGATCAATGATTATCTTTTACTTCTGCCTCCCCGAATCCTGACTTTTTTTGAGAACGGTGAAGTGGCTGAGCTCATCAGCGGGCTCAGGCAGCTGCCGGTTAAAATGAGTGAAGTGCTTAATATGGCCCGCATGCGCGGGATGACAGGTGAAGACACCTGGCTAGCCTGGCAGATTCTGCAGCGTGAAGCTGATCAGAAAATCATTGATGACCGAAGCCTGATGCAGCGCTGGTCAGCCAGCCTGTCAGCTTTTGCCAGCAATGGATTTCGTAAAGCGGCCGCGGTTCCTGAACCAGACGAAAGCAGCAGTGAGTCGCTTTCTGGCGAAGAACAAACGCTCAAATCAAGACGCCAGAGAAATAAACCCGCGGCGCAGGCCGAGCCGTCTGAGTTGAAGCAATATCAGTTCTGGCTGATTATACTGGTTCCGATAGTAATCCTGGCTGCAGCTTTGCTGTTGATCTTTAATCCGTTCGCCGGAGAGACCGCGCAAGGAACAGACGAGACAACCGAACCGGTTGTCACAACCACAACGGCCGCGCCAACCGCTACGCCCTCGCCCAGCCCAACACCGGAGCCGACACCGGAACCTGAGCCGGAATATGTGGCAGTCAATGTCAACAGACTCAATCTGCGTGCCGAGCCGAACGCGAACGCGCAGCTGCTGTCAACCTTAAACAGAGATGATC
>SLMY01000062.1 GCA_007133255.1 Clostridiales bacterium | reverse complement strand
CTGCCCGGGAGCATAAAAAGATCATCGAAGCCGCGGGTCTGCTGGGTTACGATCTTGGCTGCTGGATTTATATATTGGACGCGATTGACGATTTTGAACCAGACTGTGATAATAATCAGTGGAATCCACTGTCTGGATGCGGCTATGATGAAGCTGTTGTTATCGCTGAAAAATTAATGGTGGATTATGAAATGAAAATAGATAGAACGGCTGCTTTACTGCCTTATTATCAGGACAGCGGGCTGATCGCGAATATTGTGCTGCAGGGTCTGTCACATACACGAAAGGCTGTTATCAAAGGTGATAGGCTTAAGAGAATCTAAGTATCTTAAAGTGTAGCATTCAGAAAGGAACCATTATGGCCAAATCCCCTTATGATGTTCTGGGTGTCAGGCAAGGTGCTTCTCAGGATGAAATTAAAAAAGCATATAGAGCACTCGTTAAAAAATATCATCCCGACCGTTATAATGATCATCCGCTTGAAAGTCTTGCCAAGGAGAAAATGCAGGAAGTGAATGAGGCATATGACGCGTTAACTCAGGCTGGAAAGCAACAGCATCACACGCGTCAGGATGATCAGAGCCAGGAGCAGTGGCGGCAGCGTCAATGGCAGGATCATCAGCGTCAGCAGTGGCAGCAGGGCAGGCCTTATTATGAGCAGCGAGGCAGCGGGGCAGGTACTGATATCTGCAACGCTTTGAGTTGTCTGTGCTGCGCTGACGCCTGTTGCGGCTGTCTGGGTGGTGATCTTTGTGGTTGTTGCTGATGAAAAAGATCCATTCGGCAGACAATATAAGAAGCAGAAAAAGAGAACTCGTCTGATTGCTATATCAGGCTTGCTGACAGCCTTGATTCTGATAACACTGTTTATAGCCGGCTTGTCCCCAACCGCGAAGATCGGGTTATACTCATTATCCTCAGTTCTCATCGCCATCATGATCTATGAATTTGGCGTCCGGCAGGGTTTCCTGCTTTATCTGACAGCTTCAATTATAAGCATCGCCTGGCCAGGGCTGGCCTATGCCTGGCCCTTCATGGTGTTTTTTGGACTTTTCCCTGTCTGGCGCGCGTTCGCGGAGAGATGCTTTAAGTTTAAAACTGCCTGGATCATGAAAATGGCAGGCGCGAATCTGATGATCTGGCCGATGGCTTTACTATTTGGACAGCCTTTATTTGAGGTTTTCATACAGCGATTCGGCGGTATATTCATGGTCGTTCTGGTCTTCGCGTCGCAGATGCTGATTCTTCTCTACCATTGGGGCCTGACTTTGCTCATGCGATTTTATCAGCTTCGCCTCGGTCATTTGCTCAAGTAAACAATCCTGCGATAGGTTTTTAAATATTGTTTATCGCAAACGCTTTTCCAGATAGATCAGCCGCACCAATTTGACAATATGAAAGGAGTGCTTGGCAACCTGCCACAGCATCATCAGGATCAGACAGGCAAAAACAGAAAAAAGCAGTAACGTTAAATTCGGGTTATTCTGCATCTGGTTAAGCGTATGGTCAATAATCGTGATATCTGACAGTATTTGTCTGTCCGGACCCACATCAACCACTATCGTTGTTCCGTCCTTCAACTGGAAAGTGACCTGGCCGACAGTCATATTGCGTTGAATCGGCCGGTTATGAGGTCCAAATGACACATACCTGATTGTTGATTCTAGAAAACTGTCGTCAACTGGCCTGACATAATAAACGGTTCTTCTGAAAACCAGCCCAAACGTCTCACCGTCGGTCGTCTGCTCCTGATCACCCGTGAAACGAGCACCCGCTTCAACGAGTGTATCAATGATGTAATTCTCCTCACAGGCATTTAAGATAGCCAGCAGGTCGGAAATACGACTGCCCGGCTGACCGCCTGCTGTCGTAATCACAACATCAATATCATTAAATCTGCCAAAGGCCGCCATTGAAGCGGACCCGTTCCTGGCACTGTAAAAAGCACCGTGGATACGCTGCTCGGAAAAAGTCCAGATCGAGCTGATCTGATTTTGCATTGAGACCAGTCGCTGCCCATCGATAATCAGATACTCGCTGTCTTTTCGGACCAGACGCGCGAAATTGGAATCCTGATAGGCCAAAGTTGCCAGACGTGAGAAATCAGACATCGTTGTGTATTGCAAAAGCCGGCTGTCAGCCTGATCAACCAGTGGTGCCGCGTCTGTCATGGGTTCATCGGGAATGTGATCATAGACGGGAGCGCCCGTTACATTCAGAAAAAAAGTATGATTCAGACCGAGTGAAGCCGCTCTTGAATTCATCAGCTCAACAAAGACGTCTTCATTATTGCTGATTTGCTCAGCTATGGCAATCGCGGCAGCGTCGGAATCATAAAAAAGCAAGCGTAAAAGCAGATATTCAAGAGCATATTGATCGCCATTTTCCAAAACAACGCCATCAGCTGGGGTCTGATCAGTTTCAGATTCCGCCGCGGCACGACTGATTGTAATCTGAGTGTCCAGCGGCAGACGTTCGCAGGCGATGAGAGCGGTCATAATTTTTGACGCTGCGGAAATATTTTGGCGGACCTGCGTGTTTTTCTCATATAAACTGCTCATACGTCCGGTTTCAACAACCATCGCTGAATAAGCAGAGTGGGATATTTCCAGTGATGGTTGGAAATAATCCTCTTCACGTGTCATCTCAGAGTCAGATGCTGCTGCAAAAACTGCTGTAAACGCGTGCAAAGATAAGAAAACAATCAAGATGATCATGATCTTAACAGCTGCTGTTTTTATCCCGTTCTGTTTTGATGGCTTCGCGGCGGTCACCTTTTCTCACATCCGATCTTTCAACCTGTCATTACTGCCTGATCTTATATTTCTCAATTCATTATCCTATCATCATGCGCCTAAAGCAAGTATTAACCTTCATATTGTGTATAAGGATCAGTTCTATCACAACACCTTGTCATATCATACCTCAAATTGCGCTTTGTGAACTCATGATGATATCAGATTTCCCATTGGCAGGCTATATCGCCGTATGGGTTGACTCATTAAGATTAAAAATATAGTATAGTATGAGTTATAATCATGCTAGCTATTGACACATCAGCTATAAGTGACATTTAAATTAAGACGGAGCAGGTATCATACAAGTGACTGTCAATAGAAATAAAAATGAAAATAATTATACATTTCAGAATAATTATACAATTCAGAACAAACACTGTCATAATGATTTGTATATAATCAGCGCGGGCGCGATAAAACTCAAGAAAACGAAACTAAAGGAGAATATCTGTGAATGTTTAATCAGCCGCGAAAACGATCTGACATTTCTGTGGTTTGATGAGTTGAAAAAGCCGCGTTCAGATAGCAGGACTCTGCCTTATTTAGTAAAAACAGGTTATGGTTATAACCCGCAGATCAGACACCACGCGGCAGGGAGAGTTTTTTTGACATACCCGGGCGCGCGATATAGTTTGCATGAAAAATGTCTGCAGACAGGTCAGAATTTGATTCTGAAGGACATGCTTTGTCACCAGCTGACCTTTTCATCAAGTTACTTAAATGCCTTGTCACTTAATCTGATTGGCCGGCCCGCGGATACTTTTATTGGCCAGTCAATATCCTCCTGCCGTGAGTTTAGATCCATCATTAAACAAATTGAGAAAGAAAAGATCAACTGTCTTCCGGGATCATCATTCATGATCCGTAATCTGGGCGCGCAGCTGGCAATCGCCCTGATCAGGCATTTTGCAAGATCAGTTGCGCCGGACATCGGCCAGCTGTCAGCTGTAGCGGAGCATTCGGCTTGTCTGCTGTCAGAAGGTAAGGATGCGTCATTAGCTGGCCGAATGTGTGAAATCGCTGCTTATATCAGCCAGCACTGTTCACAGAAAATATCAAATGAAAGGCTGGCCAGGCGGTTCAAGATTAACTCAAGTTATCTCAGCCGCTGCTTTAGTCAAACTTTCAACCAGACAATCACAGAATATAAAATTAATTGTCGTATAGAAATGGCCATAAAGCTTATGCATAATGAGAACCGCAGTATTACACAGATTGCCAGGCTTTGCGGGTATCAATCAGTCAGCCGTTTCTCAGACAGGTTTAAATTGGTTACAGGTTTGGCACCAACAGAATATCGACTTCAATTATATCAGCATCAGATGGTCAAACCAGAATAAAAGTCCTGTTGATTTCTGGCCATGATCATATATATTATGTATTGTATAGATATCAAGCAAGTCAGAATGACGAAAACAGGTTAAATGATCTTGAACTTGCTGCCAATACGTATAAGTCTGTCAGGCTGACCAGCTGTTTTACTTGACAATCCGGACTCAATTCTATATTATTTTATTATTCATACAGGAATAGTGTGAATAAGGAGGTTATCAAATGACAGAAAGAAAAAAAGGCTTTTATACACGCTCTGTTCATGCCGGACAAGAACCTGATCCAACGACAGGATCGCGTGCCGTGCCTATTTACCAGACCACATCGTATGTGTTTAATGACACAGATCATGCTGAAAACCTGTTTAATCTAAGCGAAACAGGGAATATCTACAGCCGTATTATGAATCCGACAACGGATGTTTTTGAAAAACGGATGGCTGATCTCGAAGGAGGGCTGGCAGCCCTGGCAACAGCATCGGGCTCTGCGGCTGTCACTTATTCTATTTTAAATGTAGCAGGCTCAGGGGATCATATTGTTGCCGCGTCATCATTATATGGCGGTACTTTCAACTTATTCGCCAATACTTTGCCGCATTACGGCATAAAAACGACCTTCGTGAATCCAGATGACCTGGAATCGTTTGCCGCGGCGACAACTGAAAAAACGAAGGCGTGGTTTATTGAGTCGATTGGTAATCCGAATAGCAATATTCCTGATTTTGAGAAATTCGCCAAGAAAGCTCATGAGCTGGGTGTACCACTTTTTGTCGATAATACTTTTGCCACCCCATATCTGCTTAGACCGATCGAATTTGGCGCTGATGTAGTGATTCATTCCGCGACAAAGTTTATTGGCGGCCACGGAACCTCTATTGGCGGTGTTATTGTTGATGCCGGTCGGTTTGATTACGGCGCTTCAGATCGTTTTCCAATGCTATCAGAACCCGATCCTGGTTATCATGGGTTATCCTATACAAAAGATGTAGGTCCTGCGGCTTTTATTACCCGGGCCCGGGTTGTCCTGCTGCGCGATATGGGTGCCGCCATGAGTCCGTTCAACGCCTGGCTCTTCCTTCAGGGACTTGAGACATTGCCGCTTCGTGTCGCGAGACATTCGGAAAGCGCGGTTAAAATAGCACAATGGCTGGAAAAGCATGAGGCTGTTGACTGGGTTTGCTATCCTTTACTGGACAATGACCCGTATAACCAGCTGGCCAGGAAATATTTTCCGCAAGGCGCGGGATCGATCTTTACTTTTGGACATCGCGGGGGTTCTGATGGCGCACGAGCGACAATTGATGCCTTGCAGATCTTTTCAGACCTGGCTAATGTAGCTGACGCGAAATCACTCGTTATACATCCTGCGAGCACAACGCATTCACAGCTTTCCGACGCGGACAAAATACTCGCAGGCATCAAACCTGAGACTGTGAGAATCTCGATTGGTCTTGAGGATGTTGATGATTTGATTGAAGATCTGGAGCAGGCGTTGAAAAAGAGCAGGGAGCAAGCGTAAATGAGGTTATCAACAAAAGGTGTTTATGCGCTGGAAGCCACACTCTTACTCAGTTTAAAGGCTACCGGCGGCAAGCTGCTGAGTATTCGTGAGATAGCAGATGAAACAGGCCTGTCTGACAGATATCTGGAACAGATTTTCACGAAGCTGCGCAAATCAGGGATTGTCATCAGCTCGAGAGGCAAACAAGGCGGGTATTGTCTGGCTTTGCCGCCAGAAAAACTGACTGCGGGAAGCGTGCTCCGAGCTGCTGAGGGGTCACTGATGCCGGTTAACTGTCTCGATGACAGTCAGCGTCAGCAGCCTGAATGCAGCCGAACCGCGATCTGCCCAACCAGGCCCCTGTGGCACAAAATGGAAAAAGATATCAGTCATGTAGTTGACTCAATAACACTCGCTGATCTGGCCGCCGCTTATGATCAAGACGGATATCGTGATATGACGGATTTTGTGATATGATCTTTTTTGCATCTGAACCGTTAAAATCAAGACGATTGAAAATAGCCAGACGATTGAAAATGGGAGGTCAACGTGCGTCAGCACGATAGCTTATATGAAAATGTCTACTAAATGCCGTTATGGCCTGCGGGCGTTGACAGATCTTGCTTATTACGGCAGAGCAGGCCACGTGCCGCTGCATCAGATCGCGAAAAGACAGGAAATATCACTAAAATATCTGGAACAGGAGTTCGCTGTTCTTAGAAAAGCCGGGATTGTACGCAGCGTCAAAGGCGCTCAGGGCGGTTACATGTTGGCTCGTGATCCTGAACAGATAACAATGGCAGAACTTGTTGAGATTCTTGAAGGTGATCTTAGTGTTGTTGATATCAGTTCTGACGCAGGTCTGTTGACCTCTTTACGCCGATGTGTTAATGATTATGTCTGGAATCCGCTTAACAAGCAAATCGCTGAAACCCTCAATCAAATTACACTTGCCGATCTTGCCGCGGAGTTTGATAGTCAGCAGCAGTCAGATACAATGTATTATATCTGATGCTTATTGTCCTTGCGAAACCTCGATCCTGAAGGTTATGAAGTCGGCATAGTCTGTCTGACTCCTGAGCAATACCCTGATTGATCATCATTGGCCGCGTAGGATAACAAAGCTTGCTGCCCGCGTTTTCATCCTAAAATCAAAAATACTTGATGTGTTGGCATCGACATAAAAAAACGGCTGAGTGATCAGCCGTTTTATGGTGGAGCATACGAGATTCGAACTCGTGACCCCCACACTGCCAGTGTGATGCGCTCCCAGCTGCGCTAATGCCCCGTAACCTCGATTATTCTATGCTATCAGTTACCTTTTTGTCAAGGGGCACGGCATGGCTTTCAGATGAAATTGGCTAAAAGACTTAATCTAGTCTGTCAAAGCCAGTCGTCAAATACGATAAAGCAAACGATTCATCATTAAAATAGCATCTGGATTAGAAGCTGTACCCCGTCGCCCGATTAATAAATGCTGTTAAATGTGATTCATAGCCTGATAAATAAATGCTGTCCAAACGGCTACTTGCATCACAACTGAAGGACAAGTAAAATAGAACTGCTTTACGGAGGAAAAATTATGCGAACAGATCAGATAACAAGGCGTTCCAGATATGATCGTTCTTCAGACCTGCGTCCGGGTTTACGGGCTGTAGCTTTATTCGCGGCGATCATTTTGTTATTCATGAGCCTATTAACCTCATGTCTGGGTGAATCTGATGATGAACCGGTTCGTCTTGCTGATTATGGATCATATGGCGCTGATTTCGCACGTGAGCTCGCGGCCCGTTATCCCGGGCGCAGCCCGGGGTCGGTGAGTGAAAGAGAAGCCGGTGATATGATTATCAGGCACTTACAGGATCTTGGCTATGAGCCTTTAATTGAGACCTTTCATTTTGAAGTAGAAATTGACAGCGAAGACTCAGATGCAGAGCATAACAATGAGGCAGCCGCGACAAGACGTTATTATTCACGCAATATCATAGTCCGGATTCCCGGTACAGGGTTTTTAACGGAAGACGATGAGGTTCTGTCCAGGCAGATTATCATCGGCGCTCATTATGATACAGCCATTGGCACAGAAACGATTACACCAGAAACAGAAGAGCCAGAAACAGAAGAGCCAGAAACAGACGAACCAGAAATTGATGATCCAGACACAGAGGCGCCGGATGATCAAGATGAGCCGCAGGATACAACTCTTGAGAATGACCGGGTATTTACTGATCTTGAGCAAAACTGGTCTTTGTACGACGGTATACATGATAACGCTTCCGGTATAGGTGTCCTGATGACATTAGCCAGACTTTTAAGACAGGAAACGCTGGCTTACGATGTTGTTCTGGTCGCTTTTGGCGCGGGAGAAGCCGATTTGGCAGGATCGCACACATTTGCCTCAGCGATGAGCCGTGGTGAGATTGAACGGACAGATGCCATGTACGAGATAAACGCGGTATATGCCGGTGACAAAGTATATGCCCATGCTGGCTGGAACGCGCTGATCAGTGAAGATCAGAAAGACTATGATATGCGGCGAAAGCTTTATGAGCTGACTGATGTGTTTTATGAGAATGAGCTCTACTCAAACAACCGCTTTATGCTTTATACAAATCAGTCTTCATTTTTTACAGAGCTGCCAGCTGAGATGACAGAAGAAGAACCTCCAGAATCAGAACCTGAGGAACCTGAGGAACCTGAGGAAACTGAAGATGAAATGATCGAAGAAACAGAAGACAATGATGAGTCCGGAGCCGTATCTGAACCGGGGACAGCAAGATACATTTACCGTGAATGGACAGTCAGGGAATCAGATTATCGGTCTTTTGACCAGCTTGGTATTCCAATTGTTGTTTTTGACTCAGGTGATTATAATATTAATGAGCTAGCTGATTTTCGAGAAAGCAATAATCCTGCTTTTTCCAATACGGGTGGCATGATCAGTCAGACTGCCTATGATTCATCAACTGTTTTATCTTTTGTTTTTGATGAGCCAGATCTGGATGAACGGACAGTGACTGCTCTTGATGAGAATAATGTTTCGGACGAGGCAGATCAAACTGACTTTGATGATACACCTGAACAGATCGATCAGCTCAGGCAGCGGATCAATAATATTTCATTTCTCATTCTGGAGGCAGCTAAAAAAGGCACACATCTGATTAATCAGGATCATACAAATGAAGCGCAAGACAGTCTTCTGACTGCCAGCGAAAATTGACAAGCTGCCAGGCGCCTGGCTTGATGGTACTGACATGATGTGATGAAGGGTGATCGCTGCTGCTTACGCAATTGGTACACGGGCTGGTTTTAAGTCCAGGCAGCTCAATGACCGGTTCAGTCGCGAACCAGCCAATCAGGGATTGCCCGTTCAGTGTAAGACAGGCATTCGCACATTGTTCAGTCACCCATAGATGAATATCGAATCGCTCAGGATGGTCGAGCGTGAAGTGAAGTGTAAGTTCTTTTAACGCTCCCCGCACAGTCCATGTCTGACGAATGTTAATGAGATGCGCCTCATCTGAAAAATGATAGTTTATATTATGTTCTGGCACCGCTTTAAGTCCTGTTTTCGGGGTGAAAAGGCTAACGCTTTCACGCTCCCCGCTTTTGTTCTCCTGATTGTTCATAAACTTGTCAGACCGTGTTGAAATGAACTCTGGCTGCCGGTCTGAACCCTCCCTTACCGAGTATCTTACATATTTTGCTTTAAATAAATGAATATGTCAAAATAGCATTGTCAATATCTATCAAGCTGTCGGGCTACATATCAGTAAGTGCCAGTGTCTGGGTTTATCAGAATATCACCACGATTTATGTTAACAGACAGCCTGGGGTTTGGGCTGCCTGCAGCGGAGGGGCGTGTATTGTATGTTAATTGGAATCCATGTCAGAAACTTTGGTATTCTTCATCGCACAACAATTGGAGTTACGCGGGATCAGCTGCGGAAACAGGCAGTCCATGATTTTGGCAGGTTTGATGGCAGCGGCAGATATCCGCTGAATCAGCTGACTGTGCTGATCGGCAAAAACAGTTCCGGTAAAAGTTCACTGATAGATGCCTTATCTTTTGTCACTGATTGTTTAAAACACGATGTTCAAGTCGCTTCTACTT